>CAIQNQ010000066.1 GCA_903873165.1 uncultured Methylococcaceae bacterium
GTCGACTTTATTGCTAAAACCAACATAGATCGACAATATTGGCGGGATGATTTTCCGATTATCTTTTACATCCACCGCTCATTTTCATCGATTATTCTGTTTACTAACCTATGGTTGGTTTGGAAAATAAAACAAGCCGTGGCACCATCCAGCTTATTATTCAAAACCGGATTAGTGCAGATACTATTAGTGGTTATTGCCATATTAGCAGGCGTTAGTTTAGATAGACTCGGAGTACCTGCCATCGTACAACCGATTCATCTACTCATGGCTAACCTTATCTTTGGGGCGCAGTTCTTTTTGTTTAGTTGCTTGAGATATGCGGAAAGAAAGCCTGTGGAGCTCGATAATGCAGCCAGCTAATAACACTGATAAAAATGATTTAAATTAGAGCCCTCCAAAAAACATTATCCTATTGAAATTAAAGATAAATACCAAATAAACTTTAAAATTTAGTCCATAGAAGCTGAGTTTCATCTTAATGGTGGGATATAACAATCTAAGCTTTACATCAGTTTTCAGTTATTTTTATTATATGCCTTGAACTTATTTGTTAATCTTAGTAGCATATCTTCATATAATATATGGAAAATTAATTTCAAAATTCAACCCTATAATTTAAAGTTAATATGAATACGATACCAGAGCCTCATAAATTCGACATACGCCCTGATGTAAATCTTCTTTTACAAGATGTGATCTCTGGAAAAAAAATTCATGATAAGTTTTTAGACACCTGCAATAAATACCCAACGTCTATTGCTATACAAGACTCAACTGAGAAATTTTCTTATCAACAAATTAATATTTATAGCCAGGCACTAGCCAATCTAATTAGTTCTAGAAAACCCAATAAAAACAGGATCATTGCTATTTATGGAAAAAGGTCAGCACCCTTAGTTATATCCATCTTATCCTGTAGTCGCGCGAATTTCACATTTGCTGTCATTGACTCAGCTTATCCAAACGAAAAAATCACCCAATTAACAGAGTTAATAGACCCTGCTTTCATTGTTGGTATTGATACTACACAGGATGAACTTGCAAAAATATTTAATCAATATAACCAAAATGACCTTATATCAGTCAGCATAAAGAGTTTACAAAATTTAGTTAAGAACAGCCATCAGGTTGAATATAGCGAATTAGACAGCGTTACGAATGATGTAGCTTACTTATTGTTTACATCTGGAACTACTGGCAAACCAAAATGTATCAAAACCAGTCATTCACCATTAGTCCATTTTGTAGATTTTTATAAAAATACTTTTAATCCTGAGCCTGGACACAAGTTCTCGATGATATCTGGATTGAGTCACGACCCTGTTCTAAGAGATATTTTTGTACCATTATCTGTAGGTGCTGAAATTATCATTCCAGAAAATGAGATCATAGCTAATGGAATAAAGTTATTTAAATGGTTTGATTCTTCTAAAATCACCCATACGCATTTGACACCACAAATGATAAAGCTGTTATGCGCAGGAGCAGAAGGGAAAAAAACCTTACCCAATCTTAAAATGTTGTTTTCTGGTGGTGATGTTCTACGAGCCGACATTCCGCACCCCTTGGGCATCTTATTGATATTCAATCATATATTTTTTTGCTAAATAGCAACATAATTTTCAATTAATTGATTTTGAATGCTTATTTTTTGAGGGTGCGGAATGTCGGTACGAGCATTTCATATCAATGAATTAAAAAATATCTCGCCTACCGCATCTATCATTAATTTTTATGGCACAACAGAAACTCCACAAGCAATGGCGTATTATGTTATTAAAAAAGAAGATGATTTGAATGAAATACCTATAGGCAAAGGTATTGCTGATGTTCAAATACTCGTTCTAAAAGAGAATTTAACTCAATCAGAGATTAAAGAACTCGGTGAAATTTGTATTAGGACGAAATATCTGTCATTAGGTTATTTAAATGATGAGACACTAACTTCAGACTGTTTTGTAAAATCACCCTTCAGTGATGATACCAGTGATTTGTTATACCGTACAGGGGACTATGGTTATTATAAAGAAGACAGCACTGTAGTTATTAAAGGCAGAATTGATGATCAGGTTAAGATTCGAGGATACCGAATTGAGTTAGGAGAAGTTGTCAAAGCTATTCAAAACGAATCTCTTGTTAAAAATGTAGCTGTGTTACCTCATACTTTACCTAACAGCGAAAATATATTGGTTGCCTATGTTGTTTTAAACGATAAGGAACAAGAATATACTACCGAATCTTTAAAATCTGGTATTAACAATAAACTTCCTGTTTATATGATACCGTCAAGATTTATTTATCTTGATGAATTACCTTTACTACCCAACGGTAAACTTGATCGCAATCAGCTTTTTGAACTCAGTGCTTTTAAAGAAGAAAATGAAGATACTAATAAGCTATTTGATGATAACCATGACTTAAACAATCTGATAGTAGAATTTAAAAAATTACTTTCTTTATCTAAAATTGATCCTAAATATTCGTTTATACAACTTGGCGGTGATTCTTTATCATTTATTGAAGCATCAATGGTCATTGAAAAAAAGCTTGGCTATTTACCAGAAAACTGGGAAGAAACCCCAATCCAAGAACTCATTAAACACCGTAAAAAAGATAGCAGCAAACTGTTTTTGCATAAAATCTATTCAAGCGTTCTTGTACGTGCTGTTTCGATTATTCTTGTCGTACTGGGTCATTTTAATATCCTTGCAATAAGTGGGTCGACAGACGCGCTAATTATGATAGCTGGCTGGAGTTTTGGAACTTATCAGCTCAATTCTATCCGTCAAAAAAACACGGTTTCGCCTATTCTTAAAACAGCGATTAAAATTTTTATACCCTCTTTTTTGTATATTTTACTTTTACAGCAAGTATTTTCAGAATTTCACTGGCAAAGCGCGTTTCTCATAACTAACTTTATATCTCCCTATTTTGATAATGCACTTACTTACTGGTTTATCGAACTTTTAGTCCAAATATACCTAATCTTAACATTGCTATTTTTGATCAAACCCATCCGAGAACTCGCTCTTAATAAACCTTATATATTCGGAGTCTCTTCCTTAATTATTTCCATCATTTTAAGAATAATTATTAGTCATTATTGGGATACCGACTATCTATATAATCGAGTACCTCATATGTATTTATGGATTTTCTTTCTTGGTGTGGCTATGGTTTCTGCAGACAATTATAAAAAGAAATTATTTCTCATTTTGTTTCCAGCTGCTTTCTGTTATCTTGGTTATTTCAAAATTTTCGCTCTTATATCAATGATCTTTGTACTATTCATTAAGAAAGTAAGCCTGCCAAATGTACTGGCCTATTGTACAAACATGATTGCCGCCTCTTCACTATTTATTTATCTAACACATTTTCAGTTTCACTCCTTAGTCAAGCACGCACTCTCTCATGAAAATAATGAAATCGGCGCAATAACTGCTTTTATTGGTGGGTGCATGGTCTTAAAAACTTGGGAATGGATAACTGTTTTTGTATTTAAAAAAAGAAATTGGCGTACTAGCGATCATGCAACCGATTCATCGTATTAATAGCTAATCTTGTCTTTGGGGCACTGTTCTTTTTCCGACATTCCGCAATCAGCGTAAAAAGAGACATTTAATGCAGAAACCAATCCTGAAGGTCGTTGGAGAAAGTTTAGTTGACATTATAGCGAGAGATAAAACCAGTTTAGATATCTCGTGGTTAAAAGATAAATCATTAGCCGACCTTGTATTGGCTAATGACATTATTGAAAATATGGAAGCAGGGTTAGAGGGTTTTAGGGCGATTATGGCGGCGTTAAGCAAGAATACTTAAGTTTTTACAATCTATTATTTATTGAAATCTAGTTCTTTTTGATGCCTGATAGCTAAAATAACAATTACTTCACCATTAACGTAATATCTGGCTAAATAGCCACTACCTCCAAAATTAATCGGCCATTCTCTAAAATAATCCGGCATATCTTCAATGGTTCTGCCTATTTCCGGATGTAACTTAAGTATTGCTAATGCCTCCCTAATAGCAATAGCTGCTCGTTCTGCAACTGATGGGCTTTTTAGTCGTAAAAAATCACGTAATCGTTCCAAGTCACTAAGTGCGTTATCTGTATAAATTATTTGTGGCATACTGGCCTGAGTAATTCATTCTCAGTGCCCCAGCTAGCAAGCCAGTCATCAACTTCAGTAAAATTGGCGTGCATTCCCGTTTCTTGATAATGATCCCATGCGTTGATTGTGTCTTTTTTGAAGGCTTCACGTTTTTCTTCACGCGTTATATATTGTGATATAGCTTCACGCATTAACCAATGAACTGATCGATTCCGTGATTCGGCTAGGTTTTCAATTCTGGCACGCGTATCAGAGTCGAGTTTCACTGATACTGCTTTAATTGCAATTTGTAGTTGCATAACGCCTCCTTAATTTAGAAAAGTAATACTTTATAATACCTTACAGTGCCCAAGATATGCAAGGTTATATACAGGATCTCGAAAATTGAAGAAACGCATAACTTTGAGAAACCTTTGTCATGCAGGCATTGTGATAAGAGTTTTCTGAAGCAGATGAAATTGTCTTTATTGGATATTCTCTGCCACATGCTGATTTCGAAATGCGCCAGTTATTGTCCAGAATGACGAGAAAAAATACAAAGATTCGTGTTGTTGATTTTTTAGACTAAAAAGAGAAAGAACTACAGTTGCATTGGACAAAGTTCTTTGGTGATAAAAGAGATATAAAATTCATTTTTAACGGTGCAAAGGCTTTTGTTGATGCTCTAATGCACAAAAGCAGTAAGTAAATTTCAAATGTTGCAAAGTGGCACACAGAGACATCACCAGACGATTTATCGACCTTCTTCTTAGCAAAGGTTTTTCTCCTGAAGGTGTTGAAGTAATCTCAAATAAAACGATGTTTCGCTTTAGCATTTTTTTTCAACTGAATCCACAATACAAAGACAATCAGATCATCTTTAAGTGTTTTAGTTGAGGTGCAATATCAGTTTGAGCAACGTTTATCCACCTGCGACAATTTGTCACATTTTTATTTGCAAGAGCACCTGATATCATGTATCTAACTTTAAAAGGTCTTACAGACTTTTTGCTGAAAGTTGCGCGATATCTCTCCTAAAATAACTCTATAGCGGTTTAATAATCATAATCCGCTATTTTTTTTACCTAACAAATTTGTCCGCATCCCTTAATAACAAACACCTAAGCCACGCAATCCACAATACCCCGCTGGATCTTTAGCCAAGTATTGTTGGTGATAGTCTTCAGCATAATAAAACACATCCAGTGCTTTAATTTCAGTGGTAATCTGTTGATGACCTGCTGCATCTAGCTGGGCTTGATAATGTAATTTAGAATCTAAAGCGGCGGCTAATTGGGCATCGTTATAAGTATAAATCCCAGACCGATATTGAGTACCTACATCATTACCTTGACTCATACCCTGAGTAGGATTGTGCGCGGTCCAAAATAATTTAAGTAACTCTGCATACGTTATTATTTCAGGATCAAACACCACTAACACTACTTCGTTATGCGCAGTTAAACCGGTACACACTTCTTTATAAGTTGGATTAGGCGTCAGTCCGGCGGTATAACCAACGGCTGTACTAAATACGCCATTTTGTTGCCAAAACTTTCTTTCAACGCCCCAAAAGCAGCCCATACCGAAACAGGCTTGCTCTAAATTAGCAGGAAATGGCGATTTGATAGGATTTCCACTGACAAAATGCCGATTAGTTATCTCCATCTCGGTAGTTCTGCCTGGTAAAGCTTGTGAAAGTTCCGGCAGAGTTGACTTCTTTAATGTTAAAATCATACGTAAATTGTTTATAAAAGAGAGATTCATGATTGAGCAAGATGTCTTACGCCGGTTTTTATTTGAAGATTTAGGCATAAGAGGTGTATGGGTTAATATAACAGCTAGCTGGCAAACTGCAAAACAACATCAACAAGGCCCAGAAAACGCGCAACTACTGTTAGGGCAAGGACTTGCCGCCGTTGCCTTACTGTCTGCGACCATCAAATTTAAAGGCTCCATGATCATGCAAATTCAAGGTGAAGGAGACTTTAAAGCCTTGGTCGCTCAAGCTTCGCATGACCGTAATTTACGCGGACTGATTCGTACAAATACAGTAGTAGAAGGTGGTACGCTCAGTGAAATGTTCGGTAATAATGGCAGACTGGTATTAACCATAGAACCTGATGATGCCAACCCCTATCAAGGGATTGTGGCTTTAGATGGCACTCACTTAGCTGATGCTTTAGAAGCCTATTTTGAGCGCTCAGAACAATTAAATACTCGCGCTTGGTTATTTGCTGACGCACGCTCAGCAATGGGTTTATTAATTCAGGAGCTCCCCTCTAAAAACTTGGATGCAAAAGAATGGGAGCGCATACAATTGTTAGCCGCTACACTCACAGAAAAAGAAGCTTTAGCATGGGGTTCAGAAGAATTGCTATACAAGTTATTTAGTGAAGATACAGTCAGAGTGTATGAACCCGAAGCAGTGCAATTTAAATGCTCTTGCGGGCGTCCACGTATTGAAAGAACCCTACGCGCTTTAGGTGCAGAAGAACTTAATTCAATTTTAGCTGAACAAGGCAAAATTGAAGTTAATTGTGAATTTTGTGGGGCTTATTATCTATTTGATGCCATTGATGTTGCTAAGGCTTTAAATGAAGACAACCCAATCAATCCCCCAAACACTCTGCATTAAGCATAATTATTCAATCTCCCCTAGCCCTTCTTTGTTAAAGAGGGGGACTGAATAATTAACATTAAGCTGTAGCACACTTACTAAACCTATATAAAATGCACCGTTTCATTAATAATGCCTAGTTTTTTAAGACCGTTCAACCTAAGCTAACCCGGCTATGAAGTTAGAAAAAATTAAACTTTCGGGTTTCAAATCATTTGTCGATCCTACCGTAATCCCTATCAATGGTAATTTAACGGCCATTGTGGGGCCGAATGGCTGTGGAAAATCTAATATTATTGATGCCGTAAGATGGGTTATGGGCGAAAGCTCTGCCAAACATCTACGAGGCGGCAATATGACTGATGTTATCTTTAATGGCTCATCAGGCCGAAAACCTGTTAGTACGGCTTCAGTCGAGCTCATATTTGATAATTCAGATGCTAAGCTGGGTGGAGAATATGCTCAATACGATTCAATTGCCATCAAAAGACAAGTCAGTCGTGATGGTCAGTCTTTATTTATGCTCAATGGCTCTCGGTGCCGTCGAAAAGATATAACAGACTTGTTTTTAGGAACGGGTTTAGGGTCAAGAAGTTATGCCATTATTGAACAAGGCACTATCTCGCGTATGGTGGAAGCTAAGCCAGACGAGTTAAGAGTGCATATTGAAGAAGCAGCGGGTATTTCTAAATATAAAGAGCGGCGCAGTGAAACAGAAACCCGTATGAAACATACGCGTGAAAACTTGGAACGCTTGGAAGATCTTAAAGATGAAGTTGAAAAACAACTCAAACATCTACAAAAGCAAGCCGAGAAAGCTGAAAAATACACTGAACTAAAACAACAAGAAAAACACTATAAACTTGAGTTATTAGCTATGCGTTGGAATAGCTATGACCAAACGGGTCAACAAATAGACCTTAAGTTAAAAGATACGGCAACGGAACACAATCGCTTATTTATTGAAGCCAGAGCAGCCGAAAAATCCATAGAAGAAAAAAGATTCGGTTATAAAGACCAACAAAGCCAATTTAATAAAGCCCAAGAAGCCTATTACAGTGTGGTTGCCACTGTCAGCAACTTAGAGCAAGCAATTAAACATCATGAAGTGAATCATGCCCAAACGCTAACCGATATTGAGCGCACTCAACAACAAGCAGAACAACTTAAAAATCAACTTGAATCAGACTTACACACTTTAGATGAAATAAGAGAAAACCTGATTGAAACTGAAGAAAACCTGGAAGTACAAGAAGAAAAACTAGAGCATTTATTAGAGATTCAACAAGACAGCCAGCAACAAAATGCCACTTGGCAATTTGAATGGGAAACCTATCGCACTCAAACGTCGGCTAATAAAGAACGTGCAGAAGTTAATAAAGTCAAAATTAGTCAATTAGAAAACCAACTTAGACAGTTACAAATCCGGCAGGATAAACTACAGGCAGAACGCAATACTTTAAACACCACCCAAGTCCAAACTGAATTAGATACCTTAGACGCGGATATTGAAATCATTAACTATCAGCGGGACGATTATCAAGCCCAGTTAGAGCAATTGCATCATCAGATCAAAGCCCAACGCCAGGAAATAAAACAACTGCATGATTACTTACACAACAGACGTACCGAAAGTCAAAGCTTAAAAGGCAAAATCACCTCATTGGAGCTATTGCAACAACACGCCATGGGTAAAGATAATAAAAACCTAAATGCTTGGCTAGAAGCAACAGGCTTAACTAACAAACAACGCTTAGCTGAGTTTATTGAGGTAGAAAATGGCTGGGATACAGCCGTTGAATTAGTGTTAAATAGTTATTTAGAAGCGATTTGTGTCAATAATATTGATGACTTAACCCAAAGCCTTAATGCCTTAGATAAAGAATCCATCACTCTCTTTGAAAATAAAATAAAACATACAGAAAATCAATCTGATATTAGCGCTACTCCATGCACTTTATTAAGTAAAATTAAGTCTCAGAGTGACGTGAGTTCTTTATTAAGCGGCATTTATTGCGCTGACACGCTAGCAGAAGCCAGAAGATTCGCCCTGACTTGTCAAGCCCATGAGTCTGTTATAACTCCCGATGGTACTTGGTTAGGCTCTAACTGGTTAAAAATTAGCCGTGCTAAAGATAATAAAATAGGCGTCTTGCAACGCGAAAAAGCCTTGAGAGAATTTAAAGCGCGTTTAGAGCAAATCAGCGTAGAAATTGAGACTTATGAAGAACAACTGTCTACCATTGAAAGCGAACTAAAAGAGGCGGAGCTATTACGTGAATCTTTGCAGCAGCAAGACAATAAATTAGGGACTGAACTGTCTTTAAAAAGTGCTGAATTTAGTGCCTACAAAACCCAATGGGAACACCAACAACGCCGTCTGGAAAATATTTCCAACGATTTGGATGAAATTCTACGAGAAAGTAACGAATACCTTGAAGCTATTGCCGAGGCTAAACTTCTGCAAGAAGAAGCTGAGTTAATCCTTGAACAACAAGACGAAATTAAAGTCCAGCTTGAAGATCGTCAGCAACAGTTGCAAAACGAACAGAAAAATACTGAAGCGACTATCAACGAATATCGGCAACTAACCTATAGTCTAAAAGCTAAAAGAGATGCATTAAAAGCCTCAGAATCTGCTAATAAGACTCAAATTGAACGATTACGTTTACAACATCAACAAGCGGTTGAATGGTTGCATAATTTAGAGGCAAAATTACACCTCACCTTAAGTCCCTTAGATACTGAAAAGACCCAATTAAGTGAACAAATTGCCGAAAAAGCAATCTTAGAAAAAAAACTACTCGTACAACGAGAAATACAAGATACTATTGAGACTGAAATAACCGAGTTAGCTGAGACTCATACCCGCGTGCAAAGAGAGTTAGAAAAGCAAAAGGAATTACTGGATGTGCTGCGCTTTGAATATCAAGAATGTAAAGTGCGTCAACAAACGCTAAGCGAACAACTTAAAGAATTTGAGGCCGATCCTGAACAAATTTTGGCGACTTTAACAGAGCAGGCTGATGAAGCACAATGGAAGTATAAGGTTGACGATTTAACCGGGCAAATTGAACGACTGGGTACCATTAACCTTACAGCAATTGAAGAATACAAGGCTCAATCTGAACGCATGAATTTCTTAAATGAACAACATGCAGATTTGCTTGAAGCATTACAATTACTCGACCAGGCAATCAATAAAATTGATAAAGAAAGTAGGCTGCGCTTTAAGGAAACTTTCGATAAAATAAATACTGGGTTGCAAGAGAAGTTTCCGAAATTATTCGGTGGTGGTCAAGCTTATCTGGAACTAACAGAGCAAGATTTGTTAGAATCTGGCGTTAATATTATCGCAAGACCACCCGGGAAGCGTAATAGCTCTATTCACTTATTATCAGGTGGAGAAAAAGCCCTGACTGCAGTAGCATTAGTGTTTTCTATTTTTGAATTAAATCCAGCGCCATTTTGCTTACTAGATGAAGTTGATGCCCCATTAGATGATGCAAATGTTGGTCGTTTTTCAAAAATGGTTGAAGAGATGTCAAAATCTGTGCAATTTTTATATATTTCTCATAATAAAGTGACTATGGAGATAGCAAAACAATTAGCGGGGGTTACGATGAAAGAACCGGGGGTTTCCCGAATGGTCGCAGTTGATATTGAAGAAGCAATAAACTTAGCGGAAGTCTAATGGATAAAGAATTATTAAGAAGTGTAATTATCGCCACTGGCCTTATAGTCATTATAAGTATGTTTATAATGAGCTATATTAAAAACTTAAAAGCTCAAAAAGAATCTGATGCTGAAGATGATGCAAAAACACCTGAAGTACCTGAACCAGAAAAATCCAATATTATTGACTTCTTTGCAAATAAAATTGCCAGTTTAAAAGCCAATGTTCCAACAGCTAAACAGGAACGGGAGCCAAAGCAAGCAAAACCAGAAAAACCTAAAGAGACGCCACCCGTTTCAAGGTATTCTGAATTAGAAGCTACAGCAGAACCTGAAGTTGCAAGCATTGAAGAAATTGAAGTAGAAGAAGATATTGACCCACCAGCCCGAATGGCAACCCCGACGCTTATTCAATTTAGTCTTATTGCTAATTCTGCAGATGGCTTTAATGGTTTAGACCTGCAAAGTGCCTTTAGTATCGTAGGATTGGTTTATGGTAGTTTAAAAATATATGAGCGCTTAGATGCTAATAGACTAGTAGATTATGGCGTCGCTTGTATGCAGGAACCCGGCACATTTCCAGAGCAGGACTTAGACAACTTTTATTGTCCAGGTTTAGTGTTTTTTATGCAACCTGGCGTATTAGATAACGCTCAAGAAATCTTTGATGATTTTGTGGAAACTTTACAAATTTTAGCCATTGAACTCGATGGTACTATCCGTGATCATAAAAAACAAATTCTAAAAGATGCCACCATTCAAGCCATTCGCTTAAGTTTATAATGCTTAATTCTACTTTAGTAAGCGATCAAGTTTGAACACGCACTATATTGACTTAATCGCCAAAATTACGCAGTGGGATCATGAATATTATGTTCTAGATGATCCTACTGTTTCAGATACTGAATACGATCAGGCTTTTCAAGAATTACTGGCCATTGAGTCCACCCGTCCAGGATTAGTGACTCCAGATTCACCATCGCAACGAGTTGGAGCGACTCCGATTCAAGATTACCTAAAAATTGAACACAGTGTGCGCATGTTGTCGTTAGCTAATGCTTTTAGCTTGGAAGAAACTTATGCATTTTTCGAAAAAGCCCTAAAAGAACTAGCTGACAATACCGACAGTTTTACTATTTATAGTGAACCCAAATTAGATGGCTTAGCGGTATCCATTTATTATGAAGATGGTCAATTGGTTTATGCAGCCACGCGTGGTGATGGTCAAATAGGTGAAGATGTCACCCATACCATTAAAACCATCAAATCAATACCGCTTAAATTAACAGATGCATCACCACCCAAACGCATTGATATACGGGGTGAAGTCTTTATGCCTAAAAAAGCCTTTGAGAAACTAAATCGCTTAGCCTTAGAAAACAATACCAAATTATTTGTTAATCCAAGAAATGCGGCAGCGGGTAGTATTCGCCAAATGAATCCCAAAATTGCCGCCGAACGTGACTTGCAATTTATCCCGTATGGCATTGGGGCTTATGAGGGCGACCGTGACTTTAAGCAACACTCAGATATCATGCGCTATCTACATGGCCTAGGATTTAGACAAAACCCGCATTGTTTTAACTTTGAAAGTAGCTTCGAAAACTTTACAAAAAATTACGAATTTATGGCCGAACATCGGTCTGAGTTACCAATGGAAATTGATGGAATAGTCTATAAAGTAGACGATATTAGTTTACAAAATAAACTCGGTTTTATTGCCCGTTCACCCAAATGGGCAGTGGCTAGAAAGTTTCCTGCGCAAAATCAAACCACTCAACTATTAGCCGTCGATTTTCAGGTTGGACGTACAGGGGTTTTAACGCCTGTCGCCCGTTTAGCACCGGTTTTTGTTGGGGGTGTTACGGTCAGTAATGCCACTTTACATAACATGGATGAAATTGATCGCTTAGGTCTTTATATCGGCGATGAAGTTGAGATTCAACGAGCTGGGGATGTGATCCCTAAAGTGATCAAAGTTACGGCCACTGGCGAAACTAGATCACCCATAATCATGCCTGATCAGTGCCCTATTTGTAATGCAAGTGTTGAACGGACTGAAGGACAGGCTTCGTTTCGCTGTACGGGTGGATTGACTTGTGGTGCTCAAAGTGCAGAACGCATTAAGCACTATGCTTCTCGTAAGTTTATGAACATCAATAACTTGGGCACTAAATTAATTGAAGTACTTTACGATACAGGTAAACTAAAATCGATTGCTGATATTTATCAACTAAAGAGCGAAGATATCGCTAATTTAGAAGGCCAAGGTATCAAAAGCGCTCAGAATGTGCTGGATTCAATAGAAAGTTCTAAAAGCACTAAATTAGGTGCTTTTATCGGTGCTTTAGGTATTCATGAAGTCGGTGAAGAAAGCGCCAAAACCCTAGCTAAACACTTTTGTTCGCTTGAAACTATTACCAAGGCAACATTGGAAGACTTACAAGCAGTCCCTGATATTGGCCCAGTGATGGCTAAAAATATTGAACAATTTTTTAAAGATGAAACCAATCAAACGATCATTGCCGATATTATCGCCGCAGGTGTAACTTGGCCCGATGAAATACCCCCCTCACCTACCGAACAACCCCTATTAGGACAAACGTGGGTACTAACAGGCACACTTGAGAATCTAACACGTAGCGAAGCGAAGGAAATATTAGAAAAATTAGGTGCTAAAGTGGCAGGGTCAGTATCTAAAAAAACTGACTGCGTTGTGGTTGGGAAAGAAGCTGGATCAAAACTTAAAAATGCCGAAGCATTAGGTATTAAAACACTAGATGAAGCTGCTTTTTTAGCTGCGTTTAAACCGATTGGCTAAAAAGGTATTGATGTACTCTTTTACCTGAATGCTTAAGTCCCAAAAATATTCGGGCATTGAGTCTTAACCGAGCGATGAAGGGACAGGTCGCGACCTGTCCCTACGCAAATTTAATATATCATAGGTGTGAATTTATTCACACTTTCAAAAATAACGAGTTGTGTGAAATAAATTCACACCTACACCCACACAATATCGATTGGAAATTCTATAAAAATCCATCAGTAAAAGTTATTTCGTTACCTATGCTTAACAAGAGAGCTGCGTGACTGCGATTAAAATCTATAAAAAACATGAACATCGAGTTAAACAAAATTACGGTTTAATAAAACAAGTTTTTTCGGCAGACGATTCTGCTTCTTTTAAACGTGTTCGTAAATCTTTTGATTGCGCGGGATCTCTAAATACCGCACCCGCATCACCGGTTTGACCTTTGCTTAAATAAGTAAAGGTTTTAGCCGATTCAAAATCACTAAAACTTAGTTTTTCTGCGACCTTATCAATCTTACAACCGCAAGCGTATTGATTAATATAATTAAGTCCGCCATGCTGAGCCACACAATTTAATACATACTCAACACGATCTCGGGTGGGATAATCATTAACCAAAGCGACTGGCGTTACTACAGGAGCTACTTCGACCATTTTTTCTGGTTCAGAAGCACAACTACTTAATAAAACCATTAAAGAACCGCCTAAAACAGCGGCAATATATTTATTTCTCATGAGTAACTCTTCATCCTTCTATATTAGAAACATAACCCTAACTCTGTCTTAAGAGTTTGGTGATTGCCTGTTAAAATACCTGTGCCATTTTAACTGAAAACCCCTTTATTGCTCTACAATTGTTAACCGACAACATGATACCACCCCAACCCACCCTAGCCGGAGTAATCTTAGCTGGCGGCCTTGCCAGACGAATGAACAATACAGACAAAGGTCTTGTCACCTTAAACGGCACACCTTTAGTGAGCTACGTGATTGAAGCACTCACCCCAGTGGTTGATAACATTTATATCAGCGCCAATCGTAACGTAGATACCTATAAATCATTTGGCTATCCCGTCATTACTGATCAAACTCAAGATTTCTCAGGGCCATTAGCGGGAATATTCAGTGTAATGCAAGTCACTCATGTAGATATATTACTGGTTGTACCCTGTGATTCGCCTTTAATTAAAGCAAAGCACTTACAAAAGTTGCTGACGACTTTAATTGGCTCAAATTGTGAGATTAGTGTCGCTTTTGATGGGGAACGCTTACATCCAGTATTTCTAGCCCTTAAAACCACTTTGGCATCCAGTTTAAGTGACTATTTAAAAAGTGGAGAAAGAAAAGTAGAAAACTGGTTAAAACAACAACACTGGGAAACAACTGATTTAAGTGCTGAACCAGAAATCTTTACCAATATTAACACCCTCGAAGAACTGAGGTTACTAGAAGCAGAAATACTTAACGCTATAGAACAATAGCCTTTACAGTTACTGCGTAATCATTCTGATCTCCTCACTATGCTCTCGCCCCGTTGAAAAATGGGGATTTATCTAATAAAATCTCCCCTAACACCTCTCTGTCAAAGAGGGGGACTGAATAATTACGTTATTGGTGTCATTAATGCCAAGCTCAACATTATCATGATTTTATAGGACTAATCATAATAGTCCCCCTTTATCAAATGAGCTAGCGATGTATTGTAAAACTAACCATAATGAACTCAAGCCGCCAAATGATTGTAATACAGGCAATTGATACCAAGGCAAGAATGCGCCTTCACGCAGGTCTTTAATACGTTCAATTTCGACCTCAATACGTTTAATATCCCATTCATTTTCTTCGCCATCATTACGTTTCTTTCTGATTCTATCAGTCAATTGATCAATGACTTTTGTTCGGGCCTGTTGCGCACCTCGTTGTAAAAAGACTTCTGCGAAGATGGCATAAAACAACATAAAGGCAAATATAATATCCAGTCCCAAGGGCAAATCCCAGTCGTCAGTTGCCGGACTCCGGGCTAATAGCATCAGTGCGATACAACCAATCGGCCCCCAGATTAAAGGTTGCATAATTTTTGTCAATTGAGTAACCAAATATATGTCCAACCACTCATGGACACAGTCATTTGCGACGTTTTTCGTTTCGGTAGCCCACTCTATTGCTTCTTTATGCCATAGACTTGGTTTTTTAGATAAATGCTCAATGAGTTGCTTACATAAACGGGCATTTTCGACGACCCAAATGGTGAGAAATAACGTGCAGAAAACTGCTACAACAATGATGGCCATATTTGCAAAGATGGCAACAACATCACGGGCTGGAACATTAGGAATACCTGTTAGCAGTATAAGTAACGCGGCTGCTACAAAAAACACCACGACATGAATGATTATCCGCCAAACCCACTGACAAGATATTATTGGCTTATGCCATTCGAAGTATTCAGTATACTGGCTCCATATTGCCTCTGGGTTCACTTTCGATTCGTCATCTGGGACATCGACTGGCTTCCAATCACCTATAAAAAATATATCCCATAAACTCTTATGGTTGGGTTTAATGGGTGATGAAATGATTGATATCAAAGAGCTTTTCGACCTATTATTCGATATTCTTTCAGATGTCTCATTTTCTATAAGAAGCATGCTACTTAGTTTTAGTGGGCTGGCGTTAACATAAGTTGTTAAAATTGATATCAGAGGATTTTTTTTATAATCTTTCCTGATGTGATGATATCCCCAATAGAAAAAAATCCCTGCAAATAAAATGACAGATAATCGCAGTAATTGACTCGGCCAGATACTGACTCCTTCTAACCAATAAAAAGGTTCGGTCGAGTCTTGAATCATGAATGTCCCTATCTTCCAACAAATAAAAATACCGGCTATCAATGCGACTGTAGTAAACCAAGGGCGTTCTTTAAACGTTGAATAAGCTAATTTACTCCCTTCCCGAAATCTTGAACTAACAAAAAATAAAAAGACTGTTCCAATAGAAAATGAAAGTATCAGCATTCCCACATCTTTACTTGTCAAATTACTTTGAGGATTAACATAGGGTGGTTGGATATTTTTGCATTCCAATCCAACTTTCTCCCAAAGACATGTCGAGTTCTCAAGATCAGATTCTGCGATATCTTTTTTTGGTTTTAATCGTATTGGGCTGTGTCGTCCAATTTCAAACAAAAGAGGCGGGGGTGTTTTGATTAAACGTGTTTGGAAATCGGTCATCGCTAACATCTTCTGATTAGGTTCAGCGATTTCAATGTCATTAACCATTATCTGCGTCGCCGAAAATAAAGCCGTTTGGTAGCTGTCTCGGAAAGGCGGAATTTGCCCTTGCAATTCGGGGCGCAGTTTTAGATCAAAGGCCGAAGCCACTAACAGATTGTGTGTTTGATGCCATTTAGATGGATGATAGTAAGCGGCATCAAGATCGGTTGTAAAAAATAGTTTGTGCGGAAAATAAATTCGCAACGCTTCTAAAATCATAAGTTTGTCGCGGACATCAGACCCCAATACACCGATTGCAGTAATCCCTTTCCAATCACCTTCATCTATAATTTTATGATCGAGATCATGGATGTATTCTGACAAACGTCGTAAATAATCTTTTTGATTTCGTCCTTCTGGAAGTTCAAGTGCCTTAGCCGCCTCTAACTTATCCTGCTCTTTAGTATCCGACTTCTTCTCTGCTGAATCAGCTTGTTTTTCGCTTTTTTCTTTCTCGCTTTTATCGGGTAACTTACCATCCAAACCGCGCATGTAGCTGAGTTTATGGACTACTTGATCAATATCTTGTGAATAATTTTTAAGTGCCCAAGCCGTTTTAAATGCCTCAGAAATAGAACGACCATAAAAGGTGTCCCATTCAGATAAGATAACGACATGATTTGTTTTCTTAATTCGATGCAAAATAGTCAATTCGTCTAGCATGGCATTCATCATTTCTGCATCGGTAGCAGTAGTTCGATGGAGCGTTATCCCATGCTTATGTTTAGTCGGGGCTGAATCAGCTAGTTGTAAATAGGCTTGAACTGTTTTACCGTTCACAGCTTCTTTAGGGAGAACTTTTTGCAACAAACTCTCATCCGAAGCAGTTGCCGTAGCGGAATAATAGGTAATGGGGGTATTAGTACTAATTTCCCCAAAGTCATTATCTTTGTTATCTTTAACTTCTTTCAACATATCACTTAGTAATGTTGAGGAGTTTGGACCTAATACTGCATATTTAAAGCCGACATCAGTAGTGGCGGCGGAAAAACAAGTCTGAGGTATAGTACTAATTACCTCTATATTACTTTGATTATTATCTAAAACCTCTTTCAACGAATCCCTTAACAAGGTTGATGAGTTTGAATCTAACGATGCAGAATTTAAAGGGAAACTGGGGGACTTATTGATGTTAATGTTAGTCGGATTGGTTTGACACAATATGCGTTTTAACGTAGCAGCAGGGTTTTTGCTGAGACCTGATTCATTAACCCATAATAGTAATATTTTTTTAGTATTGTCCTTATCTTGTGACCACCATTCAAAAGCTACCTTTGCAGAAAGTTGAGAGTTATTATCAGACGAATTATATAAAGCTTGAAAGTAACCGATATGTTGCTCATCCATCGGGATATAGTTCTGATTCGCCAAGGCAGAAAGTATCGCGTACCGCCAGCGCATTCTACTTTCAGCCGCCTCTTGATAAGGGCTACCCGGTAGCGTGACAGCGACAACAGTAACCTGATCTCCCGGAGAGGTGGGGTTGTCTTTATAAATTTGCTCTGGTGTATGACTATTATCATCTACTGGTACTTTATTATCTAAAGCAACTAACGGATCTTCCCACAGGCGTGCATCGATGTCCTGTGCGCCTTGGTATTGTTGTGATTTTAAAGGGACGCCCTGGGGGCGATCATCATTAAAAGGGGATGAATTGGTAATAACTAAGCTGGCCACTAGGGCTATTACAGCTGTTATAGGTACTGCACCAGTTAAGCCGCTACTTTCAGTTTTTTTTTCATCTGCCATACCATTCCCCTTGCAATAAGAATATTGTGAAAGTTAAAAAAAGCTAATTTCCAGATTAATCTATTTAAATGAATCGTGTGAGCTAGAGCCTATGAAATAAGAGTCTTACACGAAATTAGTAAGATCAATTGAGACATACCTTATTAAGGTTCAACTCTAAACCAACCTCCTTCGACTACAATAATATCATTTTTTATAATGTTAACTATTAAGAAATAGGTAATTTGATCATAAGCCTTGCCAATTTCTTGTGGATTTATATTTTTGCGGTTTACCATGAATGGTTAAGCCTTCTTCAAGAATAAAATCAGTTTCTCCTAAAGTTAAGCTATTTCCTTCCAGTGAAGTTGAATGGTGTGTCCAAACATTTCGGATTTGAGCTAATAGTATGTTTCTGATGTCAACACCGAGACCATCATAAAAATATTTTTTATCGGGCATAAATGATCATCTAATCATAACAATTGCCATTGATAATCTAGCGAGCCAAATTCGTAGTGGGGGCTGTTGGATAGCGATAATACCCATTTGAACTATCATTTTTTGGCACTGTAACAGGGTTTGCACCTGAAACTGCTCCGGATGGTTTATTAGCAACATTATTTGTTGATGCTTTAGGAACAACTGGTTTAGTTTCAGGTTTCTGTTGGGATATTGGAGTAACCACACTAGTTTCTGGCTTAACAGCCGATGGTTTAACTAACTTAGACGCTTGTAATACATCGGGGGGCACGGGTTTAGGAGTTACTTGAACACCGCTGCTTGGAGCTTGAACTGGTTTAAGGGCTTGCTTGTCTACTATAGGCGGATTAACTTTATTAATTTGTTGTAAAACGGGTGATTTTGGAGCGTAAGTTGATTGCCCACCCGTTGTTGCTTGTTGAGCTGGGGATTTATCCGCTGATTGTGAAATAACGGGGGTTACAACCTTGTTAACAGGTTTATTTGTAGTAGTAGACACGATCGGCGCAGATACCACTTTAGTTACTTCTTTAATAATCACTTTATCTGTAACAATATTTTTTTGAGAGTTTAACGACTTATCAATAACTATTGGTTTATCAATTAGAATAGGCTTATTTATTATTTTAACAGATGAAGAAGTCTTTTTTTGAATAACTGAGCGATCAACACTTAATGGAGTCGAAATTACAGCCACATTACTCACTGTATTTGATATCGGTGCATTAATAAATCTAGGTACAGACGTATTATTGATTAAAGGTGATAAAACTGGCTTCAAGAATTTAACAATTTGCACGGGTAATGAACTGGTAAAGTGGTATTGCTCTGCATTATCCCCTTCTACATAGGCAGTAATTACACCAAAATAACGCTCACCGATAAAAAATGTAAACGTTGCCGCTCGACTAATAAACTTTGAGTTTATAAGTTCACCACTCGCATTGAATGACTGCTTACGATGATCTCCTGTACCCGTTTTACCACCCACTGATAAAGGTATCCCATCTAAATTCGTATAAACATTGTTTAATCGAGCCGCTGTACCGTCTACGACCACACCCACTAATGCCCCCCGAGCAACTTTTGCAATTTCAGGTACAAAAATACGCTCTCCTGAATCAACCCCTTTCTTTAAAATAGTTTCATAAGGTGTGCCTTCTGCGTAGTGTAAACTTTCAAACCGTACGGCAGGCAATCTGATGCCATCATTTACAACAATACCCATTAATTCAGCTAAAGCCGCTGGGCGATCACCAGAAGCACCAATTGATGTAGCATACGAAGGTGTTAATTCTTCAAATGGGTAACCCACTCTTTTCCATGCCTCATGAATTTTATTAAATGCTTCCTCTTCTAGCAACGTCATAATGCGTTGGTGTTGGGCATATTTACGATGATTATTAAATAACCATCTATAAACATCTTGACGGGGTTCTGTACTTGCGGCGATAACTTCTTTACGGCTGGCGTCTGGATGCTTGGCTAAATAACTGACTAACCACAACTCTAAAGGATGAATCTTAGTGATATAACCTTGATCTTGCAGATCAAATTTATCAATAGAATACTTATCATATAAATCATAAATATCTTCTCTGACTAAATCTGCCTGCTCTAAATGCTTATGCAAGAATTTACTCAGTGCTGTCTCATCAGCCTCTGGACTAATTGCCCTGAATAGCATAGTATAACGAGAGGCTTTAGGGAATATCCGTTTAGTTAATAAATCCAACGCTTGTTCAGGTGTCTTACCCTCATATCGCGCATAAAACCTATTTAAATAAACTTGACCTTCATTATCAGCAAAGCGTTGCAAGTATTCTTGGCGCTTCGGACTATCATTGCTATCAAGCCAACGCGCAATACCATCTGGTTTGTAAAGATGATGATAAACAATTTCCCGCATTAAGCGAATAAAAACCAAGTTGACAGAGTCTTTCAAAGCATTTCGAATTGACATGATTTTACCATCCTCATCAGGGGTAAAATTATTAAAATGGTGTAAACCACCGCCAGTAAAGAAATATTCACCCGGACTCGCTGAGTACGTTTTATCAAGCGCATTATTTAATAAATCTACTAAATTAATCTTAGGGGATTTTATAAGTTGAGCAATGACCCAAGCAGATAATTGATCTTTAGGATGTATGACAATTTGACTTAATGCTTTTGCGGAAAAACCTTTATGTTGTTGATAAACATCTGTGACTAATTCAAGATAATGTACCATGGTCCGAAATTTAGAAGTAGACCCTAAATCAATTCTAATGCCTTCATTAATGTCAAGCGGTTGATCAAAGTTATCGGTTTGCACTCTAAGTAAATTTCCCACCTTACTTTTTTCAAATAACATAAGGCTGTATACAATAGGTTTTAAATTGGTTGAGTCATTCAACATTCTTATTCCCATAATACCCGCTTTACGAGCTTCTGCAGGTTGACTCAATTTCTTAAGCGCGTGCATGACAGCTTGCTGAGTTGCAAAATCAAGCGTGCTCTTAACCGTTAAGTCAAAACGGTCTAAATCGTAATTTGATTTAACACCTAAAGCATTTGCTAATCTTGCTCTAAGCACATTTTGAGTTTTTTTCTCAGTAAAAAATTGTGTTGGGGTAGAATCAATAACAGAAGGTCTAACACTTGAAGCTTTTAAAGCCGCCTCTTTTAATTCGTTTGAAATAATACCCTGCTTAGACATGATATTTAAATACTTATCAGTCAATCTTTGCAAGGCATCATATCCAGAGCCTAATAAGTAAGACGGTCGCCTTTGCGATAAAAATATACTTAATACTTGCCTATAAGCAATAGCCTGAGCTGAGCTTATACGTTTGGGAGGTTTTATAGCATCTGCACTTAGTAAGCGATTAACTTGGTTTACATCAGCACCAAACCATGCCGTTAAACCATCCCCTAAGCCATGAATTTCACCTGATTTTGCAGTTGCAGCAAGCGGCATTGAATTTAAATAAGATAAGGCAATCTCTTGACGCATCGCCCGTGTATCAGGCCCCATCATATAAGCTCGTAAGGAAGCCGTGCCCATCTGCCGAAACTTATCTAATACACCATTAGTATAACCATGATTAGAATGCCGATATTTTTCTAATTGAGTCGCTAAAGTACTACCTCCAGGTAGTGCTTTTGTAGCACCCATTTTATGCGCCATCAATTGAATACTTGCAAAACCTAAGCGATCCCACTCAATAGCAGGATTTATAGTCACATTTTCTTTACCCAGTAACTCTCTATTCTCAATATAGATTAATGTGTCCATTATAACAGGTGGCACTGATTTAAAATCTGGATACCCATACGCTGGATAAATTGCATTAAAAATCACTTGATCAGATTTATCAGTTATTCTGAGTCCAGCTTGCGCTTTCTCGTGATAAATATTAAACAAACCATAGTCAGCCAACTCTGTCATCATCGGTGAAAAAGTGGCTTGTGAAGTAATTCTATAACCCGCGCTTTCTAAGCGTTTTATCACATCAGGTAGCAAGGTATAACCTAATCTTTGATCATAAGGGCCATATTCAGGAAATCTAATGGATGAACTAGGGCCTTTATTTAAAGAAAAACCTAATTTTTGAGAGATTGCAGAGAGATATTTAGCCTGAAACTTAGAAGTATTAATTTCATCTCTAACTAATTTAACAATACTAATAAAAACAACCAATCCAACTAACACATTATAAATGGCAAGATTACGCAACAATTTATTGCTGGATTTCTTGCTTTTAAGAATGGGTCGCGTACTTCTCATCATTAGATTTTGTTAATCGCAACTAACAACCCACGTCTAAAAGCATGCATATTTCAATCTTCAATAGGGAATTTAGAAAGGGTTAAAATGATTTCAATTAATAACTGTTAGGTATAATTTATATTATAACAAAATATAACAATAAAACTTAGAACAAACCAGCAATTCCAGCAATTCCCAATTTAAAACCATATATTTTCTAGGTATTTTTCTTCTGCCCATCCAGCATAAATGCCATGAAATGTTCCCAGCTATCAAACGGAATAACTTGAAGTAAAGTTCGCACTTGTTCAAAAAAGGTGCGTCGAGAAGGCATTGAACTTCGAATCTCGCGA
>CAIQNQ010000067.1 GCA_903873165.1 uncultured Methylococcaceae bacterium
AACAAGTCTTGCCCGCCCGTAATGCTATAAGCCCGCCAGATGGTTCGTGCCGGATCACGGGCTTCAAGGTGAATAGCGAAATCCATCATGCTGCCCTCCCCCCCTTCGGCTATGCTGTTTTTGCTTTAGGCAATCGCTGCCAAGCCGTTCTTGGCGACCAGGGACAGCAGCTTTAGTGATGCGCCTTGCGGGTGTTTCTCGCCGCGCTCCCATTGACTAACCAAACTGGTTGTTACGTTCAAATGCCGCGCGAAAACAGCCTGGCTTGCGCGTTCACGCTGCCTAAGCGCACGGATTTCTTCCGGCTGCAAAGGCTTGATCGGCGTTAAGCACAGTTCGTCAAATTTGCGCATGGTGCGTTTGTCCATGACGCCCGCATCATGCAGGCCTTCGGCGGTTTCATGCACGGAAGCCATCAAACGGCTACGGTATTGTTTTTTCATCGCAGTTCACCTCGATCAATGTCTTGTTTGCCAAAGCTAGGCCAAGCGCCTCTTCATCATAGTGAAGCATAACCTCAGCCAATTTCCGCAACGCTATCAGTTCATCATCGTCTATGTTCGCCTGTTCGTTCTTTGCAAAGCCATGCACGAAAAACGCCAGCTCACCGATGCGAAACAAAATCAGGGTGCGAAATCCGCCTGATTTGCCGCCGCCGCTACGGGCAACCCGTTGCTTGATAACCCCGCCGCCCAAATCAGCGTCCAGCAAACCTTTTTCGGCATCCTTGACCGCTTTGCAGAGGCTGGCATCGTCTATCCCCGCTTTTCTGGCAAAGCGCACAAACGCCTTGTTTTTGAATATCCGCACACTGCCCTACTGGTTTGCTAATTTACTTACGATTTATAGCGCTAAGTGTTATAGATTGCAAGTAAGAGCAGACTGCCGCCGCAGTTCGCGTTCGGTTTGGGCGGATGCGCGGTAGGTGTCGAGCAGTGCGGTCAGGGCTGTCATGGGGCGTGGGCGGTCAGGATGGTGTTGGGTTGTGCGTTAGTTTAGCATCTTGTGCTATAGTTTTTTTGCCAGCTCCCGCCCTGTTTCGAATGAGTGTAAATTCGGGGTGTGTAGCCACAAGTGCATCACGAGCTGAGCTTGCGGCATCTGGTTTATATCATCCGTGGATTGCTATCCTACCGCCCGCAAAAAAGTAGCCCTTGATGTTTACCTCCATTGGCAGTCGGACGCAGCAAACCATCATGGCCTTGCTTATTGGCAATATGCCCCTTGGCTTTGTCGTTCGGTGGCTCGTTTTGTTTTGTGCTGTTTCCCGTGGCGATTTGTATTTTTAATTTTCTTTCGGATTCAGTTAGGCAGTGATGTCAATTCTTGGGCAGTGAAACTACTTTCCGGCCAAAAAAAGAAAGCAATCAAAAAATCATTCGACTAAGGATTATGGACAAATTGCTATAATGCAGAGCCATTTATCCCATTTCAGGTTGATAAATATGCAACCCACTAAAAGCCGTGACCCTTACCAATTCACCGTTACAATAGCCAGCCAATCAAATAGCCATTCAATGACCATTTCACTTGATGAATTAAAAGAAAAACCAATAAAAGAATTAATGCAATTGCAAGACGATGTGGCAAGTGCGATAGCCTTCAGAAAAGAGGCCGATAGAAAAGAATTGCTGGATAAGATTGCCCAGTTGACTGGAGAATACGGCATCACCCTGGATGAATTGATGGCTGACAAAGGCAAAATCACAAAGCCCAAAAAAGAACCGGGGAAGGCCAAATATCGGAATCCTGATGCTCCAAACCAAACATGGAGCGGCAACGGCAGGAAGCCCATTTGGATAATAAATCATTTGGCGGCAGGTAAGCTGTTGGAAGATATTGCTATTTGAAGCATGACAGGTTTAAGGGCATCCCAGCCCAACAAGCGGCAAAAATCATGCTGCAACCACAATTCTTGGGCAACCCGAATTCGTTGCTGTATCATAACGTTACGACCCTATTTTATGGGTCGTAACGTTGATTGGACGCTTAAGACGTTTAATTCGATAGATTTTGTAAACCAACATCAACTGGATCGGCGAGTTTCTTTTTGCGCGGCCTGCCTTGATTGCTGACTGTTTTTTTCAATTGTCCCTTACCAAAAGTCCGGTCATTATCACGGACGATAACGCGCGTATAGTAGTCCGTTTTAGTCAGATACGAAGCCACCCATTTTTTTAAGTAAAAAATATTTTCATGGTCATGATAATTTATGCTTCCAATGCTCTTGTAAAAATAACTCGATTGATCGCCGTTGTAATTGTAATATAGGCCAATACCACCCGTTAATTCTTTATTCCAAAACTCCCCTATAGACATTGCTATCGTTGAATCTTGGCATGATTTTGAGCCGTCATAAAAGAAAATCATATGATAATGAAAGCCTTTTTCGAGACCATATTGCAATTTCCAAGCGTACCCCAGCATATTTTTAAACAATGGAAGTTTCTTAATTTTCTTAAAAAAAAGCTCCCGATCATTTTTTGCTTGAAAGTACATCCGCTCCCTTTCATCTTCTTTCAAAGCATGATCGAATTGATTTTTTTTATAACTCAAATCTACCCGAATCACCAACAGCCTGGAATGGATTTTAAAGAGACCGTCAATATAGTCAGTCAATCCGTTGTAATTTTTATCCAACTTCCGATTGAACTCGCGAATTGTCCGCTTAAACTCTTTTGACTTCACCTCATTTCTGATATCATCAACGAATTCATTTAACGCTTTAAGCGTGTGCATTGTCTGATTGTCATCTCCACCATTATAATAAATATATTGACGGACTTCGAAATCCTTGAGAAAATAGCTTTCCATTTTTTTAATGAATAATAAGACAATTGGATTGAACTGGTGAATTGGGAATGCACGTTTAATTTTTTCAATACCATAAAAATTAATCACATTTTTATTAACTGAAGGATATTTATCGTCCAACAAATAATGCTCCATATTTTTGTATATTCTTCCGCCGACATTGTCAACTATTTTACTATATTTAATATAAAAAATATCCTTATCGGATTGTATGAACTTATCCATAAGGTACTCAATCTCGCGTATACTTTCCAGTTCTTCAAATTCATTTTCAATTCGTGCCTTATTGAGTCCATTACGCTTTTCATCATTTGCATCCTGCTCGCTTTTCAAATCAAATGATCTTAATATGGAATTTAAAAAAATATATTTTTTTTCTTGATAGCATTTCATAAATCACCGTTCAAATGATAAGTTGAATTATTTATAAATTAATTTATTACATTGGGCTTAAACTAGCAATAGCTATTCACCGTTACTTTTACTTTAAAGAGTTGTTTCCCATAATAGCTATTTCATAAACACTTTACTTTCTTTGGTTGTTTGCTTTGGCACAAACAACCAGTTAATCAATTATCTTTTAATAACATAAATTACATAACTAAGTAACGATTATTAATACCTCGAAAGGCAGTCGTAAGCACTGCAACTGCTCATGAATCGCAATAAATAAAGTCGGATAAAAACTGGTGAAGTTAGTGAATTAATGGTTGTCAGTCATGCATATTGCTTGTGCCAATCAATTCTAATTTTTTCAAAGTTGAAATAATTGATAGCTTCAATTTAAAAAATATAAAGCTGAGATTTGCAAATAATCTTGAGTATATTGACAAGCAGGTGCGCTTGTTTTATTGGAATCAATAAAAAAATTTCATTCAGGCTGAGCCTTTAAAAAATGAAATATTTCGATTCGAGTAGGTAATGGCCTAAATTTGCGATTAATTCGCGATGCGGTGGGTACGCAAAATATCGGATGGCTGGGGGGGAAATGCTAAAAAGTGGGGTCTTTCTCGAAAAAGTTAGTTATTTTTTGGGTAAAGTTAGTTATTTTGGATAAAAGTTAGTTTTCAGTGGAAATTTTGGTTTTCGTTTCGGTGTTTCCGATACGGGTAAATCCGCCTTTACTTTTTTGCTGTAGTCAAATAACTGAAGCAAATTTTTAGGACTTGACATCTCTAAAAAAATTTTCAGTCAAATTCTAGCATTTTGCAATCATAAATTCTAGAGGCCAACCATGAAAATTTTTTGGGCACTTCATCAAACTGAGATACAACCATTAAACTTTTTATGAACGCTTGGGGTTTCCTGCAATTCTTTTGAGATGGAAACTATCCGACTATGTAATAACAAGATTAAGAAATAGCGCTCCAAGAATGGAAGTGGCAAATTATGAAACCCTCATCTACCCCAGAACCCAGGAAAATATTGCACACCGAGTAATAGCTTCAGCCTCAATAAAGTCAAAATTTATGGTTGCAATATCTTCTAAACAATTATAATGTTACAGACATCAACAAGCTTTACCGTTTTCCAAGCCAATTAAACATCCCTTCTAATTCCCTAATCATTAAAGGTCGTTAATTCTGAATTTCATCAATTGGTAAAATTTGTATACCATGCCGAACCGTAAAAATGGAAATTGTCTCGTCTTTAAAGTTATAAATAATCCTATAATTTCCATGAATCGATTATCCAGAATTTCAGAAATCTACCTGCCTAATTCTGAAAATTTACCCATATTTTCCACCGCCCCAAACGTAGCAAATTACCCAATCGTTGGCTGATTTCGGTTTATCGGCAGCAATATAGTCGCCAATTTTCCAAGCCTGTTCAATCGCCAATATGCGGGTTTTGCTGGAGTGTCAGCAAAGCCTTGTCCAGCACCGCACGATAGGCGAAGACTTGCGCCTTGCCCCAAGTTTCCAAGGTGTATTGCAAAATATCGGCAAAGTCGTCTTCCGCCTGTGGCGCAAGGTAAAGCGGCAAATTAGGGCGTGGTATCAGCACTGACTTTCTTGCCCTGGCGGGCGTTGTTCAATGCCTTTGCAGTGATTGTTTTCAACCGTACCGCCGAATAAGGAGTCTCCTCCCCGAGTTCAAACTGGGTTTCACCGACCCGAACAGCGGCGCGTAGCTTTTCCAAGCTATCATCCTGAGGCGATGGGTTGATGTGCATGGTTCACCTCATAAAGCATACATGGATTATCAACGTGCTTACTTTTAAGGGGCGTGGTTTTCGACGGGCAATTTTTGTGGGGTCAGGCGGTAGCCCATCGCGTGCATAATGGCGTTGACACTGCCAAATTGCGGATTGCCGTTTTCCGACAGGGCTTTCTGCACACCCTTCCGGCTAAGGCCGGAAACTTCCGCTATCCGGCTTACGCCTTTGACGCGGCTCACCACGCGCAAAGAAGCCATCAGGGACGCGGTGTCGCCGCTCTCGGCATATTCATCGAAAAGGACGGTAATGTAATCGTCCACCTCGTCGGGATGGTTGCTGAGGTATTCTTCTTCAACCTCGCCAATCGTTCTATAGCTGCTCATGGCTTAGATACTCCTTCCAATAGGCCTTGGCCTGTTCAATGTCTTGGTTTTGGCTGCCTTTGTCGCCGCCACACAGCAGGACGACGATATGGTTATCCCGTTCCCCGAAATAAACCCTGTAGCCAGAACCGAAAAAGAGCCGCAGTTCACTGACCCCTTCCCCGACTGACTCACAATCCCCATAGTTGCCCTGTTGCAGGCGGGAAACGCGGGCAAGGATGCGTTTCCGCCCCATGACATCCCGCAAGCCATAAAGCCATTCGGTAAAAGGCTCTTTCCCGTTATCCCTGGCATAGACAATCACCTGCTTTGGCTTTGCTGCATCTGTCACGGACTTATTCCCTTCAATTTATATCACTGCGAACTGTAGTATGCAATAGCCTTGGATGCAAGGGGTTTTTTCCCAAAAAAGGTTAAGGCTAAGGGGCTTCGCCCCTCACGCGGGACAAGCAAAATAACGGCTTTCCCCGCAGAAAAACGGCTTTCAGCCGCCGCTGTGCTATGGCCGAAGCTTCCGTTTTTCCGCCGCGAACCTTCCGTGATTTTGTTTGCCCTTGAATCCCCCAGTCTCGCCGACGGGCAGAGGTTCAGCAGCACTGAACCCCAAGCCCACAAAGGCAGAAGGCGACGACTTGCCAGACCGCCGATTTAACGCTAAAAAACAGGAAAGGATTCCGACCATGACCACCGATGTTTACGCCCGTGTCACGGATACCATCATCGCCGAACTTGAAAAAGGCGAACGGCCTTGGCTGAAACCTTGGAACGCCGAACACGCCGCCGGAAAAATCACCCGCCCGCTACGGCATAACGGCCTGCCCTATTCCGGCATCAATGTTGTGATGTTATGGGCGGAAGCAATGGAAAAAGGCTATAACGCCCCGCTGTGGATGACCTTCAAGCAAGCGCAGGAACTCGGCGGCCACGTCCGCAAAGGCGAGCATGGCAGCTTGGTTGTCTATGCCAACACCATCACTAAGACCGAACAGAACGAAGAAACTGGTGAGGACGTGGAACATCACATCCCCTTTATGAAGGGCTACACGGTTTTTAACATCGAACAGATCGACGGCCTCCCCGCCCAGTATTACGCCACGGCGCAAGCCCCGCAGCTCGACACCGCGCAGCGGCTTGACCATGCCGAACAGTTTTTCAGGAACACGGGCGCAATCATCAAACACGGCGGCAAAAAGTGTAGCAACTTGCTACACTTTCTTGTCGCTATCTTCATCTATCAATTTTTGCACAAAATCCATTAATTTTTTTTCTTTTTCTTCGTTAACCGCATTAATATTGATCTTGATGGTGAGATGTTTGCCAGACCACCCAATAGTCCCCACTTTTTTACTATTCTGGATGAAATCATGCTGCCCATGAGCTTGCCCGTCTTGCTGGGATTCCGAAGGGGTTTTAAGTTTTCTCGCTACAAAACCAGTGACTTTTGTTTGATCCAGCTCATTGACCAGCAATAAATCCCAAGCTTGTGCAAGATAATCATGAATAGTTTGTGAGTCTTTGTTTTGGTTCAACAGGCGTTTTATATCACTTGCCGCCGACCTCGAAAGCAATCTTGGGTTGTTGTCAAGATCGGCACGAATGTATTCAGGCAATTCATCAAAAGAAAAATACCGATACATGTCTTCGCGGTTTAAACCTAACGATTCCGCCAACTTCTTTTTTGTTGGGAATACATTTTCAATCTGCCGGATAGCTAAGCCAATTTCATAATCCGACAAGTCTTCCCTGTCCATGTTTTCAGCAAGGGCGAATACGGCCATATCGCTGTCTGCAATCTCAGTCACGATTGATTCTATGGTGTGCTTGCCTAGCAACTTATGCGCACGCCAACGCCGCTCTCCGGCTGCAATCTGATAGCAATTATCACCAGTCTTTCTCAGTAAGATGGGTTCTAGCAAACCCACTTCGGCAATGGATGCTGCCAGTTTCTCCAATTCCGGCTGTGGGAATACACGCCTTGGTTGATAGGGATTAGCCTCAATTTTATCTACAGACACTAAGCTAAATTCACGCCCACCAGAAAAGTTCACTTCTTGTGCCGCCAACGTATGTTGCTTAAGATTCTGCTGAAGTTTTTCCTCCAACATTTTATTCAATGTGCTAGCCATTATCTTTGCCTTCCAAAAGATTCAATTGTTCAGCTAAAAGCTCCGCCAAATGCCTAAATTCACGGGCAACCTTGGACGACCTGTCCAATGCGTGTACGCTCATTTTCGCAATGGCGGATTGATTGACTTTGGTGCTGGAAGGGATTCGGATGTCGATTAACTTGCCAATCTGTTCCCTTGCGGATGCTTCAATAAGCTTGCAGACCGTTTGCCGCTCATCATGGCGGATCAACAACGCCCCAATCAAGTGGAGGTCAGGATTAATGCGGTGAATTTTATCTACTAACCTCATCAAATCGGTCACACCGTACATGCCATACTGGGAACCACTTTCAACAGGCACGATTAAATGGGTGGCTGCTGCCAACGCATTACTCGTCAACAACTTTAAGCTAGGCGGACAATCGATCAAAATAACATCAAAGATTCCATGCAGCGGCTTTATTTTGTCGCGCAATTCTTCTGATGGTCTTGGTGCGTAGTCTTTCAATTCGTCTTCTGTCTTGCCTAACGCCAAAGAACCATAAATTAATGAAACCCCTTCCAAGTTAGTGTCTGTCTGTATGGCAAGAGGCAACTTTTCTATTTCTGACAGCAGCAATTCGGCACAAGTAATTACAATTTCACTGGGGTGTTTTTTCCCTATGTGCAAACTGGCATTGGCTTGGGGGTCTAGGTCAATGACCAAAACCGATAACCCCATCTTTGCGAATTCGGCAGAAAGATTAACCACCGTCGTGGTCTTTCCACATCCGCCTTTATGGTTGGCGACTGCTATGACTGTTGTTTTTTTTTCTGACATTTGTGTGCAATATTATTTAATTTCGTGTCCAGTATAGCAAGTTTTAGAAATTACACACAAAGAGTGAATGGAAGTGTAGCAAGTTGCTACACTTTATTGGACTTGATGTTTGATTGATTATCTAAACCACCGCATCACAAACATAGGGCAGTAGGCTTTGGCTTGGACAATGAGCATAAGTGGCGCGGTAAATACTGCGGTTGTTAGGCAGGGGAAGTGGTGGTACACAAACAAACCGTGCTGAAGACACACAATCCCTTTTGGACAGTTGATGTTTGGGTTATTGACGCTGAAGCTTTCGTATTATTCGATTGTATGGTCAAACCCATAACGCCAATTCAATCAACCACCCGCCGGACTTCTTCATCACATGCCTGGCATTTCCCAAATAAGACTAAGCTATTGCCGACAGTCTGAGGCGAATAATCGAAAATAGTGGTGCTTTTTCGGCATTGACCACACCAAACTGAGTTAACGATGTTTTTTTGTTGTGGTTTTGGGATGGATCGCCAATTTTTTTGGGCTTCGAATGAGATATGGCTTGTCATGTTAGTTTTAATACACGACAAAAGTATGTTTTTGGCGTGTATAGAGTCGAATGAGAATTGGTTTGTAAAGCAGATCGGCTTTATTCATTTTTGTTTATAGACATCGCTGCGCTTATCCACTTTCAACACAAGAATAGTGACCGCTTCATCCTCAATGCTGGCAATGACCCGATATTTGCCAATTCGGTATTTCCAAAAATCACCCAACTTTGACCCTGTTAAAGGCGCACCCAAGCTACGCGGATTATCTGATGGCACAAGCCTCTCAACAAGGAACTTTAAAATGCGTTCGGCGATTGGCCGGTCTAATTTATTGAGTTCGCGTTCAGCTGCCGGATCAAACCTTATTTTCCATGCCATAACGCACCAATATGTCGTCAAGCGCGACCGTTTTGGTGTTACCGGCACGAATATGAGCCAAACGCTGTTCAGCCAAGTAGAGGTCTTCCAAGTATTCAAGATGCTGCTCTATGGCTTGCCTTGCATAAAAGGTTTTCGTGCGGCCAGTCAATTTGGCCAAATTGTCCAAGCGTTTTTCAAGCTCTTCTGGCAGTCGAATGGCTAACATGGACTTACCCTTAACAAATTGGTGATATACAAGTATAGCACATTCCGATTAAGCATCGAAGATGCAGAGGTCGAACAGATAATGAAAAAATAGCTACCTTAATTTTTTCTTGATCTCAGCCAAGTTCCGCTTCCGTTCCAATGCTTGGTCAAATGATTCGCCGGGCTTGGCCATATCTGACAACGATGTTCCCTTTAGCCTTGCAATCACCGCAGCCTTTGTTTCACCAGGTCTCGCCTGCTTGCTGATTTCCTCTTCTGTAAGCTGTTTCCGCTCCAATGCCTTAGACTTATCCTTCAAGCCAAAATGGAACTGAAGGTGGGTAATTTTACGTCCAGATTTGCGTTGGCCATACTCTACCCATATGTTTGAATGGTTATTAATATCTATAATGGCTGGGTCAATAATGTATTTTTTAAAATCTTTGATGGCCTTGTACTTGTATTCAACCTGAAAAATTTCCCTTAACCAATCTAGCTTCACTTCTCGTTCGCCAATAGATGCCCACTGAACCAAAATCTCATACAGCCGGATCGAGTAGCTACTCTTAAATTGAGAAACATATTTCAGCTTGTAAGCCGTAAATTTTTCAGATAATTGCGATAAATATGGAATGATCTCAGGTGAAAAATATAAAGTAACTTTCCCCTGATTCTTTATATATTCCTTACGGTAAATCCAGCGCATTTCACCATCTTCACCATCAATTTTTATGGATCGGTTATAAAGCTTTTCAACTGCCGTCTTCATATCACGATAAGCATTGCTTCTATCCAAGCCCATAAGATCGACGATTTCACTTGCTACAACATGAAATTTATTTTCCGGTTGTAGCGCGTTTTTTGAATCTATTTGACTGATACAGGCAAGCAAAACCCGTTGTTCAGACAGGGACAGAGTATAGGATGCTTCTATGATTTTGTTGTCTTTAACAACAACCAAATGATCGTTATTCAATCTGAAATAAAAGGAAATTTATAAATTTTTTTCCCTTTATACTGTCAATTGCTCCCTTTATCAATAAAAACAGATTAAGTAAACAATTTTTTCTTTGACTATACACACTAAGTGACTGTTTAACAATAAAAAAGGAAAATTTTTTTTATTTTTCCTTTAATACAGTCAATCACTCCCTTTTAAAGGTCAATCACTCCCCCCTTAACAGTCATTTACTCCCTTTAAAAAGGTCAATCACTCCCTTTGTAACAGTCATTTACTCCCTTAATTGGCTTTGCAAGCCTTGATATTCAAGGGCTGTAGCGCGTCTAAAAAAGAAAAAAAGAAAAAAAGAAAAAAAGAGGGCGGTGAACGATCAATTTGTCGTCATTTCAATCGAAATGATCCCTATCACGTTCAACCTTGAAGCACTGAAATGGTTTAATTAAACAGGACACTTCATAAAGGCAGGCTATATACTGCAAACAGAGGTGACCATGAGCGAAAGTAACAAACATAAACGGCCTAAATACAGTGTGGAATTTAAACAAGATGCCGCCAAGGTGGTGCTGGAGAAAGGCTATACCCATCAGCAAGCCGCAGGCCATCTTGGGGTTTCATTAAGTGCCTTGGGTCGTTGGGTAGGGGCGGAACGAAAACCCACCGGGAGCGAGCCTACGGCCAAAAAATCCGCATTAAATCTAGCTGATCATGATGAACTGATCCGCTTGAGAAAAGAGATTGGGCGCTTAAAAATGGAGCGTGAAATTTTAAAAAAGGCCGCAGCCTTCTTTGCGAAAGAAGCCGAATAAAATACGGATTTATTCGAGAGCAACAGAAGACTTTTCCAATTACCGTGTTGTGCAAAGTTATGGAAGTCAGCACCAGTGCTTTTTATGCATGGTGCCAACCACCTGAAAAAAGTGACAAAAATAAAAAGCATCAGTTGCTTACAAGCAAGGCCAAGCAGATTTTTATTGAGAATAGAAGCTGCTACGGATCGCGCCGCCTATCGGACAGGTTAAGAAAACAGGGTTTTGAAGTAGGCCGCTATAAAGCACGCAGCCTAATGCAGGAATTGAAATTGGTCGCGCGTTACCCGAAACGATTTAAGGTGGCTACCAATAGCAACCATAATGAAGCGATTTCGCCTAACAAACTCGACAGGCAATTTGAGGTAACTGAGCCTAATCAAGTTTGGACGACAGATATTACCTATGTATGGACATTGCAGGGCTGTCTCTATGTGGCTGTTATCATAGATTTATTTTCGCGACAGGTGGTAGGCTGGGCTATGGATAGCCATATGCGAACCTCGTTATGTGTCCAGGCACTACAAATGGCTTTTTGGCGACGTAAACCCGCGCCAGGGCTGCTGCATCACTCGGATCGTGGTTGCCAATATGCCAGCAAGGAATACCGTGGGCATTTGGCAATTATGAGGATGGAGCAAAGTATGAGCCGTAAAGGGAACTGTTGGGATAACTCGCCAACTGAACGATTTTTCCGCAGCTTGAAATATGAGCAGCTGAATTATGAAAAATTCAGAACCCAAGAAGCGGCAAAACTGAGTGTGATTGACTACTTGGCGTTTTATAACGGCAAGCGAATACACTCAACATTAGGCTACAAAT
>CAIQNQ010000068.1 GCA_903873165.1 uncultured Methylococcaceae bacterium
AGCGATGTTAATGGCAGAAAGCTTAGTGGCGCGTGGTGTAAAGGTGATTGATCTATCGGCCGATTTTAGGTTAAAAGATGCTAAAGAATGGTCAGATTGGTACGGGATGGAACATGCTTGTCCTGATTTAATTGCCGAGGCGGTGTATGGCTTGCCGGAGGTTAATCGTGCCGCGATTAAATCTGCGCAAGTGATTGCTTGCCCGGGTTGTTATCCTACCGCAGTACAGTTGGGTTTTTTACCTTTAATTGAAGCAGGATTAATCGATACGGATTTTTTAATTGCAGATGTAAAGTCGGGCGTCAGTGGCGCTGGTCGTAAGGCAGAGTTAGCGACTTTAATGAGTGAAACAGGGGAAAGCTTTAAAGCTTATGCCGTAAAAGGCCATCGTCATTTACCTGAAATTACACAAGGTTTGACTGAAATAGCGGGTAAGCCGGTAGGCTTGACCTTTGTGCCGCATTTAACACCCATGATTCGGGGTATTCACGCCACTTTATATGCACGATTAGTTGATTTTAAAGTGGGTGAGTCAAATTTGTCTGAGCTGCAAGCTTTATATGAAGCCCGTTATAGTGAAGAAGTTTTTGTTGATGTTTTACCGCAAGGTGCGCACCCCGATACTCGAAATGTGCGTGGTAGCAACCATTGCCAAATTTCTATTTTTCAGCCTCAAGGTAGCCAGACTTTAGTTATTCTATCGGTGATTGATAATTTGGTAAAAGGTGCGGCAGGGCAGGCGGTGCAGAATATGAATCTGTTATTTGGCTTTAAAGAAGATACTGGGTTAAAGATTATTGCCCTTTATCCTTAATTCTTGACTAAAACAGTTGGTATAGTCATAATCAAACAAATTTTATCTTAATGGTGCAAATGAATACTATGGCAAATGCAATAATTTTTACAGATAATGCCGCGACTAAAGTGAGCGAATTAATAACAGAAGAAGGTAATGATAATCTGAAGTTAAGAGTTTATGTTTCTGGTGGTGGTTGTTCAGGGTTTCAGTACGGTTTTACCTTTGATGAAGACGTCAACGAAGATGACACGCAAGTCGAAAACGGTGGCGTTACGGTATTGATCGATTCAATGAGTATTCAGTATCTAGCGGGTGCTGAAGTCGATTACAAAGAAGATGTGTCGGGTGCGCAATTTGTGATTCGTAACCCCAATGCGACGACAACATGTGGCTGTGGGTCATCTTTTTCGGCTTAAATGCTAATTGGGAGGCGTGTTTTCTCCTCCCTTTTTCGTATAGATAGTTAAAAGCTAATTGCAGTATTAATTTTTAGCTAATAAAGATTGGGCTTTAGTTTTGTTGAGCTGAATTAAACTTGCTTTGGTTTGATCCTTAAAGTCAGCTAATATTTCATCATGTAAAGGTTCAGCTTGAGCTTGAGCAGTATGCAGTGCTTCTGGGTTGCGATGTTCACCGTCCACTCTAAATTCATAATGTAAATGCGGGCCAGTTGCTAAACCGGATTGTCCAACATAGCCAATGACTTCACCTTGTTTGACTGTGTCTCCACTCTCTAAGCCGTCTTTAAAATCTGAAAGGTGAGCGTAGACGGTTTCATAATGTTCACCATGTTTAATAATCAACATTTGACCGTAGCCACCTTGATTACCTAAAAAGCTCACTTCTCCATCACCTGCTGATTTAACTGGAGTGCCTGTTCTAGCAGCATAATCTACGCCTTTGTGCGCTCTAATGCGGTTAAGTATGGGGTGCTTACGATGCGTGCTAAAACCAGAACTGATCTTAAGATAATCAAGTGGTGCGCTTAGGAAGGATTTGCGCATGGGTTTTCCTTCCGGACTAAAGTAGTTGATCGTTCCATCAGGTGTTGTATATCGAAGCGCTGTTAAAATTCGGCCTCTATTGGTAAATTCTGCTGCCACAATTTGCGCATCTGATGAATCGGTTTCTTGTTCATAGACCAGGGTGTATTTATCACCTTGATCAAGGTTGTTAGCAAAGTCTATATCCCAGGCAAAAATACTGGTGAGTTGTTCAATAAGTTCGTTAGATAAGCCAGAGTCTGTTGCTGATTCAGAAAGTGATTGATCAATAACACCGTGCACACTAACAATGGATCCCATTATTGTGTTGTCAACAGGTACTGCGTGGCTTGAAATAGTTTCGTTTGAACTTTGCGGTATTAGCGAATGGATACGCTCATTATTTTCTGTTGTTTCAGATTCGCTCTCACTTGCTAGTTCAATAGGATGGTGTTTGTACTTTTTAAGCTCATGCTTGGCAGATGCTTTTGCAGAATGTATTAGTTTGGCTTTATGTTTAGTTTGAATGCTTGCTGACTTTAAAGCGGGTGCTTCTTTAAGATGCTTTTTGTTAATCAGTTTAACATTTACAAGCTTTTTATCGGCTTTAGATGATTTAATGGCTTTAGCAATTTCGTGTTTATGTGCTTTAACTGTGCTTGTATTCGTTTTTTTGTGATCTTTTGCTTTAGAGAAAGCTTGAGTGGCATTTAAACTCAAAAATACTACGATGCCTGACGAGATTAGGTAGGCAGTCAGTGATTTACACTTATTAGCGCGTCGCATAATGGATGGATATTTAATCAAAATAATAAACTCGAATGTTTTCTTGCGTTCATTCTAAGGGTTTTTTATGAGTTTTACCAATTTTCATCTACCTAAAAAAATTTTTAAGCTCATTTAGTGATAGATTCTATAATAAGATTATTAAATAAATATGAATTTGGAGAAATAAATTGCAAGTGGATGTATTGGAAAGTCTATTAAGAGGTGTTGATGAGGTATTGGTCAAGCAGGAATTGGTTAAGAAACTTGAAGAAGGACGGCCCTTAAGAATCAAGGCTGGTTTTGATCCTACTGCTCCAGATCTGCATTTAGGCCATACCGTACTTATTAATAAACTCAAGCAGTTTCAAGATGCAGGGCATGAGGTTTTATTTTTAATTGGTGACTTTACAGGAATGATTGGGGATCCGACTGGAAAAAATGTGACGCGTAAACCGTTAACGCGCGAAGCTGTTTTAGAAAACGCCAAAACGTATCAAGAGCAAATCTTTAAGATATTAGATCCTGAGAAAACCAAAGTGATGTTTAACTCTGAATGGATGAGTGCAATGTCGTCAGCAGATTTAATTCAATTAGCGGCGAAGCATACGGTTGCCAGAATGCTAGAGCGTGATGATTTTAGTAAGCGCTTTAAAGGCAGTCACCCCATCGCAATTCATGAGTTTTTGTATCCATTAATACAGGGTTACGATTCTGTGGCAATGAAAGCGGATGTTGAGCTAGGCGGTACAGATCAGAAGTTCAATTTATTAGTGGGTAGGCAGTTACAAGAGGTCTATGGACAGAAGCCTCAGGTTGTTATCACTATGCCAATTTTGGAGGGCTTGGATGGTGTGCAGAAAATGTCCAAGTCACTTAACAACTATATTGGTATAGCAGATGCGCCCGATGATATGTTTGGTAAGGTAATGTCGATATCTGATGATTTGATGTGGAGATATTTCGAATTACTCAGTTTTCAACCAATGTCTGAAATTAAGCAATGGAAAGAAGCGTGTGAGCAAGGCGAGAATCCACGGAATTATAAAGTTAAGTTGGCGCAAGAGATTATTGAACGATTTCATGATGCGGATGCAGCCACAAAAGCATTGGAAAATTTTGAGGCTCGATTTCAGCGTGGTGCAATTCCAGATGAGATGGATGAGGTGGAATTGATTGCGCAAGGCAAGGGGTATTCTATCGCTAATTTATTAAAAGATGCGGGACTTGTGGCGAGTACATCAGAGGCAATTAGGCAGATAAACCAGGGTGCAGTAAAGATTGATGGTGAAAAATTATCAGATCCGAAGTGGGTTGTGTCTTTTGATGAGCAAAAAGTATATCAAGTAGGTAAGAGAAAATTTGCCCGAGTAGTGGTGAAAGCTGGTTAGTAAGGCAACGACGGGCTTGATAAAGTGCTTTGAGGCAAGAGTGTTTAGGAATAATATTGGGTTTTATTTCATTTTTATGGATCGTTAACCGTATGATTGTCAGGCTCATATCATTTATTAATCTAAAATAATGCAAAAGTGGGTTGATAAAATTTGAAGGTTCGCTATAATAGTCGGCTGTTCTGAAGCAAGATGTTGGTGTTTTGGTCTGGTCAAGGATAAATTAATGTCAACAAGGAGTTGACAAAGTCGGTAGGTTGGTTATAATGGTCGGCTTTCCCGCAGCAAGCAATGAGAGTTACGGGCATGGATTGAAAATAAAAGTTAACAAGGTGTTGACAAGTGAGAAAGACTCTGTATAATAGTCGGACTCAACGGGGCTTCGGTTCCACGCTCTTTAAAAATCTGATCAAAATAATTTGTGTGGGTGCTTGTGGCGATTGTTAATTATGTTAACAAAATAT
>CAIQNQ010000069.1 GCA_903873165.1 uncultured Methylococcaceae bacterium
GTTTTATCAAAACCATGTAACGCCGTAATCCAGTCAGCAATCTTTAGCAAACCATCCAGTCTCATCACAGGGGTAAGGGGCTTATCATCTTTGCTTGTACGATCCATCGCGCCATAATAAATACCTTTTATGTCTACTTTTTTGGCAGTCTGTAAATACATCGCACTTAATAAGCCCAGCATCGGCAAGTGTCTTAAACCATGCGTTAAATCCAGCGATACCTGATCACCCTTGGCAATGTCTTTAGCCATGATTTTTAATATTTCTACTTGCGTTGAGGTACTATCACCGTAAGGTATCAGGTTTAAGTGCCAATCAACATTTAACTTTTCTCTTAATAAGGCTTGACAGGCGGTTAATTGAGCTTGTGTCACTTGATCTGCTTCAACGGCTTCTATTAACGCTAACTTTTGCTCATCATACTCTTGCGCATCAACAAGGCTGTCAAATAGCACATCCCACATACTACCCGAAGTGCCTAATATGACCAGTCGATCGGGCTTTATGACATTGTTAAGACCCAGTGAGAAAAACTGAGTCGTTTCAATGTGTCCACCAAAATAATAATTGGCCGTACTGTAACGACCATCCTTTTTCTGTGATTTGCCTAAAAAACCGATTAACGTATGAGTCATATTATTTCCTTAATCAAATAAACTGCATAAACCTGCAAACACCGCTGAAGCAACCGCAATGGGGATGACGACGGGAGCCGCCAAAGTTACACCAACGGCAGAAGCACCCACTGTAATTGCGCCGCCTACAACACCACCCGTTACCGCACCTGCACCCACTGCAACGGTTGATCTTGCTGCACTTACTTCACTGGTGCCGGTGATTTGTTTTGAAATTTCGTTGCCGGCTTTGCCAGCTAATAATGCTTTTTCAATAGTCATGGTTAATTTCCTTTCTTTTAAATTAATGAATAAATATTAGATCACATCCGTTACACTAAAAATGCACTGACAAATTTGTTTGCTTTAGTGGCAGTTACAATCCACAAAACTATTAAACCACACAAGAACGTAAGGTACTCCTTTAACAAATTTGTTTGTCTAGATGAGGAAAGTCAAAATGAATGATCTAGTGATCGGTATAAGTGCAAAGTGTGTTTTTGGCTAAAGATAAGTTATTTGTTCTTTTTGTAAATTTGTAGTGTATTCTAAAAAATTGTTCTTTCCTTTACTCTCGATTTTGTATGCACGCGCGAGGTTCTCGCCTAATATAAGCATTAATTTAGAGTTAATCCGCGATATTTTTTCAGAAAAAAAGCCGCCATCCATCCCTTGTTGTAAACCACTAGTTATTCTATTTTCATTAACGCTCTTCGGTAAACTTTGCTTCAAAAGCACTAAAAATTGTTCTCCATAAATAACATTGGCTTCTACATTTGGTTTGTAAAGTACGCTTCCTGACAACACAGTTTGCTCAATAAACCAGCAATAAAAAACAAAAAGTATAGGTTTTAAAGGAACCTCAATACCATTGGCAAACAGTTTTTTATTGGTCTTATCAATAACAAGTTCTGGAGGAAGTTCTGCTTTTCTGGCTAAATTAATGGTTTCTAAAAAACCAGCATGTCCATTTAATAATTTTTTGGGTATGTCGCTTCTTAAGCGAACAAAGGGAATTTCGGCGAGTGAAATTTCTGCCAGCTGTGTATCAAGAGGTCTATTGTCTCGGATATAAATAACTTTACTATGTGTTGTTGGATAGTAAAAATCAGGATGTCCTTCATAGCCTTCTGAAACCAGTACATGAGAGAGTCGATCTTGAGTACGGCCAAATAATGACAGTGCGTAACCTAAATAATACCCCATAGTTTTACGACCACCTGCAATAGAAACATGAATCGCCGCGTCTTCGTCTTGAGTTAAGTTACTGACTATCTGTGTGATAAAATCGGCTGCCGCTTCATTCTGCTTAGGGCTTCTTATATCATCCAAAAGATTTTCATGTTCATCGACAATTACATGGATATTATTTTCATTAAATTGAATATCTGGCATTTGATATTCTTTACAAAAAGCTAAAAACTTGCCGCTATCCGAATGTAATAAGTCAAGCTTGGCTCGATGAGCACCCTCAAGAGTCGAAATTAAGTGGATTTCAGTAGGAATAAACGGCGTTTCAGAGGCAATGGCTAGACCATAGAGTGTTTCAGTGAGAATTTGCGGGGATAAACCGCTGACGGCAAGTAAAATTCTTTTTGTATATTCGTGTGGTTGTTTCATTTAAATCCCTTCGGTATGTTTTTTTATAAGTTTAATACATTATTTAATAAAAAACTTTTTAACAAATTTGTAGCCTTATTTAATTTAATTTGAGTTCTATTAATGAAATAGTCAAATAGGACGGTTTATTGCGTTACATGACGAAGTATTTAAGCGATTTTTTTAGAGCTGGGGTTTTATGTTGGTCTAACGGTTCGTATTAACTTACCCTTAGTATTTTTATAGTATTTTGAGCATAAATAACTTTTAAACGCTGTATTGGCCTCTAAAGACACTTTATTGAGAACAAACGACGCTAGACTTACCTGTAATATTTAGCGGTTAATGCAACTTTTGCACTTTTCAATATTGCAAAAGTTGCACATTTTATTTTGATTTTCAAATAGTTATATCTATTATTTGTTGAATGAGTTAATGTGTTTGCGTGACAATCACTTTAATTAACCAAGGACGCACCATGAAAGTTTATAAAGTTTTATTGGATTTCGTACTATTTTCCGTAACAGATAAGATTACATTTTTTAGAAATATCATTCTTAAGCTCACCTCAAACCCTGCATTTCCCAGTCCAGATCCTACTTTAGCAGAGCTTAAAGCGGCTGTTGATAGTTTTGAGCTGGCCATTTTGGCAGCTCAAGATGGCGGGCGTACTTTTGTTTCCAGCCGGAATGATCATGATAAGGCCACGACCTTACTCTTTAGACACTCGGCGCATTATGTGGAGAAGATGTCTAATAATGATGAAACCAAAATTTTAAGCAGTGGCTTTAACCCAACTCATCAACCAGTAGCGCATGAAAAAGCGGAATTAACAGTCAGGGATGGCAAAAAATCAGGTAGTGTCCATTTGGATGGTAAATCACACTCAAAAGGTGCCGCTTATATCTGGCAGAAATCTCTTAAAGAGAATCCAACGCTTGATTCTGATTGGGAAACGATAACCACTACCACGCAATCGAGTTATTATCTTGAAGGCTTAACTCCCGCTACCTATGTTAAATTTAGGTTTGCCGTAGTAACTCCGACTGGTATTACTGATTTTTGCGCCCCCGTTACAAAGTTAATCAATTAAACTTCGCTAGTATTTAACTCTTAATCTGACGGTCACTGTTTAGTCAAGTGATTGTCAGGTTAGCTTAGATGTCAAAATATTTCTTAAACGACAAAATTTGCCACGCACTGAAATCCATCATGAGCCTGAAAACTGTGTCTGTGGCAAATGTGGTAATACCCAGTTGGTTAAAATCGGTGAAGACATCAGCGAACAACTTCATGTTGAGCCGGCTAAATTTTCTGTCATTCGCCATATTCGCCCTAAATATGCTTGCCGTCCTTGCGAAACCATTATCGCTAAGCCGATTCCAGCGGCGATCATTGATGGCGGTATGGCAACCGTAGAATTACTGACTTGGGTGCTGATTAATAAATATGTGGATCATTTACCGCTCTATCGCATTGAACAGATTGCCGACCGCGAAACTCAATGGCTTAAATCCCGAGGCGTGGCTAAGAGATACCTTAGAAAAACTGCCAACGTGGCCCTATAGTCGTATTGATGAATTACTGCCTTGTGCTTTTATAAAAAACTATCGCTTAGCGATGATTTGATGTCAGAAACTCTAGGCTTTATATCTAAAAAAATGATATTA
>CAIQNQ010000070.1 GCA_903873165.1 uncultured Methylococcaceae bacterium
GATCTCGATGACTATCTGACAAACGATTACTCGCGATAAGAGAAAACGTTTCTTCTGAAGAAAATGAACGAAAATTAGATACAGTAAAGGATACAATCATAGTGCTTATGTGAAATTATCACGAATTAATTTAGAATTAAACCAAACCTTAGAAAATACTAGCATGAAATTGTGATTATTTCACATTTCATTTAATGAGCAAGCCCTATACCAACAATCTGTAGAATGGTATCGCCGTCTTTAGCGCCATCGTAATGCACTTCTTTACCGAAATGCGTCACGAAACTGGCTTCAAACTATCGGGATCGTAATTTTCACTCGTACCCGACATTAACCCTGTACTTTTGCTTAAGCTATAACATTAGGCCCTGATTATTGGAAAACAGGGCCACACAAGTTACTGAGCATAACACAAGTAATCAATAGTGATTAAATACTGAATAACAACAAGACCCTCCTCAAATGATCAAACTACAAAGGAAAATTTTGAAACTCAACAGTCAATTGAGACGGGAGTACAATTTTAATAATAGCCACCCAAACCTTATAAACGCGGCTCGTATTGAGGAATCACGTCAAGTTAAGTTCAAGAAAATAAACACCATATCTATATAGATTTAATGATACCGATCCACCCATACCAACATTAGACCACTAGTTCCATCATTTTGTATTACAAGCAACTTTATAAGCTAAAAAACTTGAACATCGAATTATAGAAAAACTGCAACCTTAAGGAAAAAATTACAGTTCTGTCAAGTTTCAAAGCTTTTTTACAACTACTGAACATCTATATGCGAAAAATCTTCAGCATTGTTCCAATTGTTACATGTACCCGCCCCCTGAACTGCAACCGTATTTCCAGTAACTTTTGCCACCATAACCGCTGCAATAACTTCTTTTGCCCATGCTTCGTCGGAATGGAATGCATATCTCGCAGTTTTATCACATGCTTTCGGCGCTGTTTTGTTTGAAACCGTAAATATAAAAACACCATAACTCGTTGCACTGTAGTTAAGAATTTTGCCTGTTGTATTAACACCTATTATTTCAACAGCGAAAACTGTAGGGTTCAAACCGAAAGTGGCAATAAATATCATCAAGCCAGTAAGTTTTTTCATTTTTAACTCTCCAAAAAATTATAAAAAAAATCATTTGTGCTATAAAGCGTACAAGACGCATCGAAAAACGGAAGGTATCCATTATAATAGGTGATTCCCGTAAAACTGTGAAACACCGTCTTGCCACAATCTATTCCAAAAATATATTTTGTCCTTTACACTGGCCACCTCTGCCTTCGGGTTGGTTAAAGTCGATCCGCAGGGTTTTTCCTAACGCTTTTGCCGTTAATCCAATACTTAATGCTTCTTTAAGTCCAGCAGGCTCCAAAAAATAAACACCATCACTGCCACATGCGGATGGATTTTGTGCTGCTGATCCACCAATACCAACATAGACCGCTGTTCCATTATTTTGCATTCCAACTAAAGTAGGAATTACATTATTCAGTTGTTGTATTGCTTGAGCCATATCAACTGTTGTTAATGCAGATAAAAATAAAGTTATTTTAATAATCGCTTTCATAATTTTCTCCTGCCCGATTTTTGGGCTTTTCATCAGAATTGTAAAAAACCTAAAGCCAAACTTCAGGTCAGTTTTTAGTTCAATCATCATTTTTAATTAGTGCTACTCCATCAGACTTTATCAATCCATAAGATGTTGAAGGATTGCTTAATAAAACACTGAATGTTTCGTTTTTTTCAACCGTGTTGTCACCTTTGATTTGAACTTTTATGGTTTTCAAGGTTTGCCCTTTTGAGAAGGTCAGATTTCCGGCTTTGACTGTATAATCGAAACCTGATTTTGCAGTCCCGTCTTTTGTGGCGTAGCTTACGGTAACAGGTTGCGGAGATGGCATATTGAGCTTGACTTCAAACGTGGCGGTGGAAAATGTACCTAGCTTACCTTCCAACAGCGAAACATTGTTTATCGTAATGCCGGGATTGGCATCTTGGCCGATGGCAACTAATTGTGAATTGTCTCCCGTAACTGTTAATGTATAGGTGGTTGGTTTATAGCTGGTGTTGGTGGCAACTTGATATTGTACTGTGCCACTGCCTTTGCCTGAAGCGCCAAAGATGATGGTTAACCACGGCGAGCTACTGCTGGCTGTCCACGCACAGCTTGCGGGGGCGGTGACATTGGCGGTGAAATCGCCGCCTTGATAGGTAACTGGCTGGCTGGCGGGGGTTACGGTCACGTTACAAGGTTCATCTTCCAAAAGTAGGTTGGTGATGACACTCAGCACAGCCGGATTTATGTTAGGGTAAAGTGTCGGGCTTAAATTTTTCATCATGATGCAGTCCCAAATCATACCCCTGACCTTTCCGTCTTTTTTGAACGGTTTTGACCATTGTGAAGATTTGCCCTGTTCCCAAGTGTACTGATCTCGATTATTCGGATCATCCAATGGCTGGCCGTAAGAAGGGCAGTATTGGATCACTTGATCAGCCACTGCTTGGGTGGCACCTTGTTTCAAGTATTGAAAAAAGGGGTTGTTTGCTTCCCTGCGGGTCAAATGTGCAACCGCTGTGTCAAGCCCCGCATCTTTGTTTCCCAATTTCCTTAAGATTAGTGTCCTGACTGCGTTTAAGTGCAAAGGAAAACCAGAATCTTCGAGAGCCGCATGTGATGAAATTTTATCGGTCGTGCGTCTGCCTAAATAATTCGCCCCGTATTTCCCTAATAAAATATCGATGAACCCTAAAGACAATTGGGAAGCCCTCGCGTAGTAATGGGCTATACCCTCACGATTATCTAGTCCATAAAAATTAGCAACTTCATTGAGCATATCTCTATCAATAGGTCGGAGAGTGCAATTTGCATGGATACAATAACGCGGTAATCCTTTCAATCCAAAAGCGGCAGGGGGTCTATTATTTTCCAACCAATTCAACCATCTCTGCAATGCTCCTTTATCACCCGTGGAAACAACATACAGCAACACGCCTAAGTCTTGATCAGGCGAAAACGACAATTCTTGCTTTACAGAATCCCCTTTACCCAAATTATTGGTTTCTGCCCTACGAGGCGAACGCCAAAACTTCCCATCGGCGGTTTGAGCATTTTTTACGGCATTACAGCCGCGTTGATCGCCTGAAGCGCAGAGCAAGCCGTTGAATAGCGTGGCATCACCATCATCACATTCCCCTCCTGCTTTTTTGGCTGGAAAAGGCGGGGCGGTAAAGGGAAGACCATCTTGAGCTTGACATAGATAAGCATTCTCTTCCCAATATCCCCCCGCAAAACAGGGAAGCGTTTGAACAACGATAAAAAGATATAGCAAATAGTGTGGAAAACGCACTATGGAATGAAACAGAAAATACCTGTTCATTTGAACTCTCCCACACAATCCGCACCAACTTGGCACACGGTGTATTCCAAATCATTGGACATTGCATTAGCTTGACTTGTAATCAAATCAAAAAATATCAACATTCCGTTTACTATCATTTTCATAAAAATTGTCTATGTAATATTATTTCAAAGAACTACAAACCCTTTACCCTTAATAAAGCGAACTCAATCATCATTAGTGATCGTGCCGATGGCTTGAGTGACTTGCAATGTGTAAGGTGCGGTGGGCGCACTCAATACGAGTGAGAAAGTCTCGTTTGCTTCACGAACAGCATCGCCTTTTATTTTCACCACTAAGTTTTTCACCGTTTCGCCCTTTAAAAACGATAACGTACCTGATGTTGCGTTGTAATCTGTAGGCGCAACGGCAGTGCCATTTTTGGTGGCGTAGTTGACAGTAATGGTTTTAGTAGCGGGGGTATTCAACTTGACAGTAAAGAGCATGTCTGTCGTTGTGTTTGCCGCGCCTTCTTTAACTGAAACATTCACTATTGAAACGCCCGGATTTGCTGCTTGGTTAATCTGTAATGTCTTGTTGACATTTACATCCTTTGGCGATGTCAGGGTGATGGTATCCGTGCGTTTGGCGTAAGTTGTATTGGCAGCAACATTGAACCCCATCGTGCTATTTCCTTTACCGCTAGGTGTGGATGCGAAGACCAGCCAAGATTTATCAGAACTTAAATCCCAGTCACAATTTGCCCCGCCTCCTGTGTTGATAGTGGCTGTGAATGCACCACCTACAGACGCGATGGATTGATTCGCTGAGGTTAGCTGGTAACGGCAAGGTTCATCGTCATCAAGCAGCAATGAGTTGATAACTGACGTAGTCGCTATGATTTGTGCAGGTGCAGGTGTAGGCTTGGGTTGGGTGGGCATAAATGTATCAGTTATGGCAAATACACCGTCCCCGCGCGTTCCAAATTTCGATATGCCAAGAACCTGATCATACGCCATCCAAAAAAAACCATTCTCACCCCAATGAGTTCCCCAACTATTTTTTACTCGAAAGCCACCCATTTTATCGGAATAGCCAACTACTAAAACAGCGTGAAGACCTTCATAAACATCATGTACATCAAGTACATTGGGTCTATACAGCCCTGTTTCGTAGTGAAAAAAACTAGTGTAAACATCAAAAGATGCTACTACAGGACCATATTGGACTAATGTCGATTTAAGATCATTAATCGAGCCGATCCCGACTTTTTGAAATGCGGTTGCTTTATAGGGAAAGTTATAAGCAGTTAGAAATTGTTTTGCAGAATTGCAATTTCCATAATTTGCAATATAAGGGTACTGCCACAATTCCTCAGATGATCCAGAGCTTTTGAGAAGATTGACGTAATCTCCTATTTCCACACCGTTATCACAAAGCGTTGGAGGAAGGAGGCAAGATAAGCCATATTGTTCTGAAATATCATAAGCACCCTTATTTTGCTTTAATAAAGCGGACTCTAAAGCAGCTGTTGTTGCAAACACGACACAACTACCACATTGCCCCTGATCTTTTACAGACGTGACAAATACACTCCAGTCTTTTTCACTTGGTAACAAAATGCCATTTTTTGGTTTACAGGCTATCCCCTTTGGACAAACAAGCGGTGCAAGCTTAGTTATTGCACTTTTATCTTCAATGGCTCCCAAATAATAAGGAGCCGCCATGACACTATTAAAGTTGAAAAGGATGAAAAAAAAATACGATGGTGAATCTATTCTCATGTTTTGTAGTACTATGTGCAGCAATTTTTTTTTAACGTGAGTGATTTTCATAACCCGCCTCCTCTGTTTATTTTTTAGTAACGCTTCAATGGAAATAGGCTCAATATCAGGAAATATAAAGTCCCATCATTTGTATTGCGGGACTATCGCTTAATTTAAATCCTTGACCACCTACCCCATCCACATATTGGTTTTGTATCTACTTTGACAGGGGCTGTTAGTCCAGAAACGCTATCAATAAAATCAAGATGTGTCACATGATCTGTTATTTGTTGTTTTGCTGTATCGAGATTGGGCGTTATTGTATTGTTAAATGTAGTGACAAAGACTGGAATAGCACCAATTCCTTCACTGTAAATAGCTGCTCCAGCCGCTGCTACGGTAGACTCTGCAATAGTTAGGTTTACAGCATCGGTAATCCTAGCTTTTGAAAAATCGGCAATATCTTTGGCGATAGCCCCAGTTATAGTAGATACCAAATCTTTTTGCGTGAGCATATAAAAATCAGCATTCACATGCGCGTAATAGTCACAATTCATATTTCTTTTGTATGAAGGACTCCATGTATCACACGCATAGGTTGCGGCGGTGACAACATGTTGATGTGTGCACTTCCCCAATGGGTATTTTAGGGAGATCTTCCATGTATCACACGCATAGGTCGCGGCGGTGACAACGTGTTGATGTGTGCAGCCTCCGCTTTTTATATCTACTGAGAGCAGGTCTGTATAATGCGCGACACTCACGTTTATTTCTTGAGATTTTCCAAGAGTTTTTGCTAACTTGGAAAAAGTCATTAGCTTTTGATTAGGCCCTGGAGTCGGTGATTTGGATGAATTAGCTGATGCTAAAATTGCAGGCATTACCATATCAAGAATGTCATCCTCTTCGGCTGGCGGAGTGGCGGCAGTGCTACAAGTGGGTATGAGCAGTGTTAAAATTGCCAATACCCCTAGCATTGGGGGTAATTGTTTAATTTTCATAATTTTTCTCCTAACGTGTTTTATTGATCCAAGTGAACAAAAGCGTAATGGGTTAAATCTGTAAGCGTGGAATACAAACTTAAGTTTGTATTCCAAAACTCACCCATCAGCGTTTGGATAGGCTATCTAAAATCACAGGTTTAACCCACTACCAACAAAAGATGGTTTTCTCTATCACCCCAATCATTGATATTGCTAATTTTCTATAGTTTTTTAGATTTTTTATCCTTACGCGGATTCAACTCCGAAGTGCAATTATTCTTTGTATACAAAAACGCCTGCCAAATTCATGTCACTAGCCTTACAACCATCAAAATATAAATCAACTTTATTGCCCGTTTGAAGCGCCAATAAAAGCTCTGCAACCATAATTTTTAGCATGGGATGATCAGCTCGGATTACAAACCTAGATAGACCACATCGGTTTGCAAGCGTAGTATCTGCTACGCCAACATAAAAACCTTCACCTGCCCACCCTGTACCGACGTTTATCACTTTTTGAGCACGTATGTTTTCACCCGCAAAAACAGGCGAAGACAGCAAAGCCAGCGCGCATAAAAGCATTAACATAAATTTTGTTTTCATAAAAAATCCTCTAGGTGTGTCTTAATTGAACTCAGCGCTACTTGCTTATGATAACCGTGTAAACAAATGGTGAATCATCGTGAACTTTACAGCCAGCTTTACCGTAAATAGTGATATTGCTATTGGTTGCAAAAGCCGTTAAGGCTTGCGCCAAATAAGTCTTAGCAAATTGGTCATCGCGGGTAAAACCAAAGCGGTTAGATTCCTTACAACCACAATTGTTTGGTTTATCAAGCTCGATAAATGTTACTCCGGACTCCCAAGGATATATTCTAGTGACATGGGCATTTTCGGTTCCGCAATCATTGCCTGCGAACACAGGCGTAGAAAGGAAAATCAGTAATGATAAAAAGGTCAGTGATCTTATTTTTTTCATTGAGAATTCCTGTATATAAACAAAATTTAGTTACGCTCCAATCCGTGCGCAAACATATATTGACGAATACTAGTGGCTATGTAATCATCCATTTGTATGAATCAAAGCTTATTTTTTACCTATATTCGTCCAGATCATGAGTCAATATGCCCCCCCCCCCCCCCCGCGTAACCTGATTGCCGCTATTTATCGTGCGTCCACCGAGCCTACCGAGTGGAATAATGTACTTAGCGATATTACCCGCCTATTCAACGGGCATGCCGCGTTTACCATGCGAGTGGGGATTGGAGCGCACGACAGCCCTAGTTTGTATATGTATAATTTGCCGCTTGAAGCGTTTGTGGCTTACGGGGAACACTATTACCAGCATGATTTATGGAGTCCGGCTTGGATTAAGGCGGGCTTACATAATCTAGGCAATGTTTACACCGACGACCAATTGGTGGGGCGCGATGAATTTTGCCGTTCGATCTGGTTTAATGATTACCTGAAAAAGTTGGATATTGAACACAGCCTGTTTGCGTCCTTATCCGAAACCTCCCCCACGCCGTCAATTTTAGCGATAGACCGCCCTCTGGGTTCTGAGCCATTTACTAAAGCGGATATGGAACGTCTGCGCCCCATAGCTACTCATTTGGCGCAAGCCCTAGATATATCACGTAAATTTCAGGCGTTGCAGGATGGCATCCAAGCCCACGAACTGTTTGTGGAGACGCTCAACCGAGGCATTTTGTCGATTAACTTAAAAGGCAAAGTGTTGTACGCGAATGGTTTTGCGTTAGATGTGCTGATAAATCAAGCGGGGTTAACGGTTAGCAATGGTTTGCTTTGTGGGATCAATGAAAGCACTAATCAGGCGTTGGCAAAATTGCTGTCACTCGCCAACGATGGCATAGGCCATTCTTTCGTTATTACCATACCCTCTAAACCGCCGTTAAAAATTGACAGTGTACCTATGGTGGATAACGCGGCAGCGTTTTTATTGCCAGAAAGCCAAGCTGGTAAAGTAGTTTTGCTGTTGAGCAACGAGTGTGGCACGCAACACGACGTATATGGACAATTTGCTAAAAAGCACCAATTATCCCCCCAGGAAACCAAAGTTTTACAGGGCATTGTGGAAGGATTTGTACTGAAAGAAATTGCTGATCGCCATGATGTCAGCATAAATACCGTGCGAACCCAATTGAAGAACGTGATGCAGAAAACCTATTGCAAACGCCAAAAGGATCTTGTGAGGCTGTTTTTGACTGGATAACAGAGTGTGTTAATCAATAAAAGACTCTAAAGCTCTACTTAATCTAAGAGCTATCCGATTTTCCACTTACAATTTTTATAGCATAATTCACGCAAATAAAACCATGTCAATTCCTTTCTCGCTACCGCTCACGATGTTTATGCCAACAATATCATTCTGCCCGTTAACGCTAGAAACTCCAACGTTAACTAAAGTACCTTCACTGTTAACCCGCGAAATGTCACTGTTAACATAAACGTTACCCACGTTAACATTAGCAGCCCCTCTGTAAACATTAGCCCACTCTCCGTTAACACGAACCCAATGACCGTTAACGCCGATCCTGTCAGTGTTCACCCCGACTTTGCGCGTGTTAACGCTGAAAAGTACCGCGCAGCTTTACCCCCTAAAACCACCCCTTTCACACCCTAAACGCCCACTCTAACACCACCCAATACACCCGCAAAAGCACCACTCTTCACACAGACTGACTTAATGTTAACCGTCACCCCATTAGCGGCAACGCTGACAACGCCACGGTTAACGCAGACAACGTCAGTGCTAACACGGACAACCCCAGCGCTAACACAGCCAGTGTCCGCGTCAACACAAAACGCCTGTTTTTTCGATCAATTAAACTAGTCCAGGCCAACCCCATTTCCCGTAGCGTTCGCTACAGACAATCAGCTATCCACTATGGGATAATAATTTATTCATTTTGCTTTAGTCTCTCCAACATGCGCATTCCGATACACCGCTTCTTCACTCGCTCTGCTTGGTTAAAAGCTCATCTTTATTTAGCCTTAAGCGCTGGCTTTTTCTTTGTTTTAATTGGCTTATCCGGTAGTTTAAGTATTTACCGTGCCGAGATTGATACGTTTTTAAATCCAGAATTAAGCATCGAAAATCCCCAAGGTGCTTACCAAACGCTGGATAAAATCTTTGCCGCCATAAAATCGGCCCACCCTAACAAAACGGGAGCTTGGACCTTAGAAATGCCATTATCAAGTAACGGCATGATTACGGCATGGTTTGATAAACCCTCTGAAACTTTTTTTGAGTTTTATGCGCCATTAATGGTATCGGTAAACCCTTATACCGCCGAGGTGGTCAGCAGTCGCTATTGGGGCAGCACATTCGCCACGTGGGTCTTAAACTTACACACGCAACTAGGTATGGATGGATTCGGCTGGAATGCCGTGGGCGTGCTGGGCATTTTATTAAGCATTTCTTGCCTTAGCGGGCTGTATTTGTGGTGGCCTAGCTTTAAAACCATTAAAGAAGCTTTTAGATTTAGACCTCATAACGGCATGATGTTACTCGCGTTTGATGTGCATCGCTGGTTAGGTTTATTGAGTACCTGGACGTTATTAATTTTAGCCAGTACTGGATTCTTATTAAGTTACCCCAGCATTCTGGAAACTTTTACCGGATCATCAGGCATGGAGCACGGACAAACCGGGCGCACGATTGCCAGCACGGCGATTCCTAACAACCATCCCACGGGCTTGTCGGCGGCCACCTTTGTGGCTCAAGGTCCGTTCCCGAAAGCAGAACTTCGTCGCATCACCACACCCATTGGTGATACGGGCGTGTATCGGATTAATTTAAGACAAAAAAGCGAAGTAAATCATCGCTATCCGTATACCACGGTGTGGGTTGATCGCTGGAGTGGTCAAATTAAAGAAGTTCGTAATCCCAGTCAATTTAGCCAAGGTGAGGTATTTGCGAGCTGGATTTGGCCTTTACACACGGGCGAAGCGGTGGGAGCGGGTGGTCGATTGCTGTGGTTTTTTAGCGGGATCAGTCTTTTTGTGTTGTACGTTAGCGGAATGCTGCGGTATTTATGTAAACGCGGGATTGTGCGAGATCGCCCTGTTAATTATAAAAATATCAAGCATTTGGGCTATCAGATAAAAGCCAGCGGACTGAAAGCAGGGACTACTTTTTATGTTAACGCAGTAAGGTTACTTAAAAAACTTCTGCCTCATATAAGGCAACTTTATGTAAAGAGCCTTAACTTTATAAATCAACAAGTAAAAAAATAAAGGCTATGTGAGAGCGGCTTCAGCCGCGTAAGCACGGCTAAAGCCGCTCCCACGAGAAGCCTTTGACAAACTCAGCAAGAGCGGTTGAGCCTTGCTGCTTGTGCGGTCTTAAGTGGGTTGTTATTAAGAGTAACCCAGCTTAAGACTTTTTGCTTAAGGTAACTTGCAATCAATAAAATACATAACTGCAATAGCTTCAACTATTGCCTGTAAAAACAGCAATCGCTATTTTACTCCAACATAAACGGGGCGTTATGATTGCGTCTTTCTTAAGTTTATTTAAGCGAGATTATTTCAGTACGACCGACCATTTCAATCGTTAATTTATCTTCTTTCATCAACCAACCAATTCCTCGCTGCACATCTACTTTATTTAAATCTGTTTCATTAATAATCTTAGTTGCACTAGAAGAGCCGTTATTTTCCAAATATTGCCATACAATACCAGCAGCATCACCAATTAATTTAAGCATTTTACGTCACCTCGATAAAAATAAATTCAACAACTATATTTTATAACCACAAACATTGCCAGCAACTATTAATAGTTAGCCAGCAAATACATAACTAAGCACTACTATACGCCTTTTACTTGCAAATCAGGTAACACGATATTAAGCTCTAACGTTTCTTGCTCATCATCTTGCTCAAAACTTACTGAAATAGCATCCTGACTCACATTGACATATTTTTGGATCACTATTAACAATTCTTTTTGCAATTGGGGCAGATACGACGGCTGATTCTTCGATGATCTTTCGTGTGCAACTAAAATTTGTAATCTCTCTTTTGCCAGAGAAGCAGAACTCACTTTAGAAATTTTAAAATAATCCAATAAACTCATTAGTTACCCCCAAAAAGATTCCTAAAAAATCCTTTTTTATCCTCAATAAACCGATGAGGTCTTTCTTCCCCTAAGTAGCGAGCCACGACATCTTCATACGCCTGCCCCGCATCACTCTTTTCATCAAGAATGACTGGAGTCCCAGAGTTTGAAGCATTAAGTACAGATTTTGATTCTGGGATAACACCCAATAGATGCAATGATAAAATATCTTGTACATCATCAACACTCAGCATTTCACCCAATTTTACGCGCTCAGGAGAATAACGAGTTAACAACAAAAACTCATTAATCGGCTCTTCATTTTGCTCTGCTCGACGCGATTTGCTGGATAAAAGCCCCAGTATACGATCTGAGTCTCTTACCGATGAAACTTCTGGGTTAGTTACTACAAAAGCATCATCGGCAAAGTACATCGCTAAATGGGCGCCTTTCTCAATACCTGCGGGTGAATCACAAACGATATATTTAAAATCTTTCTTAAGTTCGTCGAGTACTCTACCCACACCTTCTTGGCTTAACGCCTCTTTATCACGGGTTTGTGAAGCGGGTAATATATATAATAAATTACAATTTTTATCACGAATCAATGCTTGATTAAGGGTTGCTTCTTCATTGATAACATTGACAAAGTCATAAACAACTCGACGTTCACAACCCATGATTAAATCTAGATTACGCAAACCTACATCAAAATCAATGACCGCTGTTTTATGACCTCTTTTTGCCAGTCCCATGGCAATAGCAGCACTTGTAGTTGTTTTACCAACACCGCCTTTACCAGATGTTACGACTATTACTCTTGCCACAAAATTTTCCTCTACGTTAATAGTATTACACAATATCTTTAATAATTAATGATCCATCTTGCAAGTAAATCTGTACGGGCTTATTGCGTACTGAAACACTCAAATCCTCACTGACTTTATAATTTCCTGCAATGGAAATCAATTCCGCTTGCAAATCAAAACAAAATATCCGTGCCTCAATATCACCCTGCACACCCGCTAATGCTCTACCTCTTAAAGAACTGTAGACATGGATATTGCCTTCAGCAATAATCTCAGCACCTGCACTCACCTGCGCCATGACAATCAAATCACCGGCGGCATAAATCCGTTGTCCCGATCTAATGGGATGGGTAATGATCGTGGTTGGAACGGACTCTTTAATGTCGGGTCGAGTCGATGTTGGCACTTGTGCCTTCACCACCTGAACCCTGATGGGCTTTTTAACTTCAACAACAGATTCCCGATCTTGTGCTGGATACACGGGAATACCTATTTCTAGTGCTTGCTTGTTTTGCAAATCATTTCCCGCCCGTATACCAACTATTAATAAGCCAGCTTTACGAATGACCGCTACCAAAGCATTAAGGTCAACTTTATGATTTTGTATATTGATTTCTTGTAAATCTAAAACCAAGGGTGAGTTTTTAAAAAACTCGGGAGCTTGATTAATTTTTTGAACCAATTGTTTCTCAAATAAACTCAAGTCATCGGTTGCCACCAGTAATACAGGCACAGAAAATGTACTGGTTTTAAATTCAAGTGTGTTAGCTAATTTTGCGGTTTTTTTTGAGTCCTGGGACATTTGAACTATCTGTTAAGTCGTTAATTGTAAGAATAGAGTGTTAATAAACCTATGTGCTGTGCGAGTTTTATCGCTTTATAGGTAGTATTTTAATATCCCTACAAAATTTTAGATATTAATAACATTATTAATACCTACTTGTAAAGCGTAAGACTTTATACTCCCAATAAAAAAGGGCCACATTTTTTAAAATGTGACCCTTTTATTTCATAATAGGTAAATAGCTTTACCAACCATGAAGTATAACAACTAACGTTTCGAGTATTGTGGACGTTTTCTGGCTTTGTGCAAACCAATTTTTTTACGTTCAACAATACGTGAATCACGCGTTACATAACCTGCTTTTCTTAGTACAGGTCGTAAAGCTTCATCATATACCATCAATGCACGAGTTAAACCATGACGAATAGCACCGGCCTGACCTGATGGCCCACCGCCTTTAACAATGACATTAACATCAAACTTGCCAACCATTTCAACACACTCTAAAGGTTGACGCGACACCATTTGATCAGTTTTACGACCAAAGTAGTCTTCTAACGTTTTTTTGTTAACTGTAATTTTTCCAGTCCCTGAAGTAGCGTAAACCCGTGCAATTGCACTTTTACGACGACCTGTTCCGTAATACTGAGCTTCTGCCATTGTCTACTCGCTTATAATTCTAATACTTTTGGCTGTTGAGCCTGATGATCGTGTTCAGATCCTGCATATACTTTCAATTTCTTGAACATTGCACGACCCAATGGATTGTTCGGTAACATACCTTTAACTGCAGTAGTAAGAATACGATCTGGGAACGTCTGTCTTAATTTGCCTAAGCTAACTGTTTTTAAGTTACCAATGTAACCAGTATGATGTTGATACAACTTATTTTTTTCTTTATTGCCAGTCACGCCGATTTTTTCTGCGTTTACAACAATAATGTAATCACCGGTATCAACGTGCGGTGTGTATTCTGGTTTATGTTTGCCGCGTAGACGTAGTGCAATCTCAGAAGCAAGGCGGCCTAGCGTCTTCCCATCTGCATCAACTACATACCAATCGCGCTTAACTTCTGCTGTTTTTGCACTAAATGTTTTCATCGTTACTTAGTCTTTCTCTAAAGGCTCAATAAAAGAGCGAGAATTTTACTAAACATTGGAGTATCTTTCAATGTTTATTTATATTTCAGGTATAAATTTATTATGTTCTAGCCGAACACGCCCATTATCAAACAAGCCTATACCCACCAAAACCAGAAATTTTACAGTAAGAACGCCCATCAAATCAAGACTTAATTGCAATCTACCCTAAAATTATAATTTTATATTGAGAGAATGCAGTTTTCTATAAAGATGCGTCCTTTCCATACCCACCGCCGCAGACAATTTAGCCACGCTACCGCCGGTACGTTCAAAATGATATTCCAGATACGCTTTTTCAAAATGATCCCGCGCATCCTTTAAAGGCAAATTAAAAAATTCTGGTACGGCAGACGGTAAAGCCACTTCGGCAACCACTGAGCCTAAAGCCGACTTTACTTCTTCTAACTCGATTTCTGCACCGACACCCAAAATCATTAAGCGTTGCACCAAGTTCTTTAATTCTCGAACATTCCCCCGCCAATTATAATTGCGCAAAAAGTTCTGAGCCGCCATCGAAAACTTCCGAAAGGCTAACTTCTCTTGAGTGACGAAATAATCGACATAAAAACTTAATAAGCTTGGCACATCTTCACTATGCTCGCGCAGCGGTGGGATATTAAAGGCCATCTCGTTCAGTATATAAAATAAATCCTGCCTAAAACGCCCCGACCTGACTTCATCATCCATAGAAACACGGGTAGACGTAATGACTCTTAAATCGACACTGACCGCCTCACTGCCACCCACGCGCAAAAAAGAACTCGATTCTAACGCACTTAACAAACGCAATTGAGTTTCGGCATCCATGCCACCAATCTCACTCAAAAACAAGGTACCCTTATGCGCTCTTTCTAACAATCCAGGATGAACTTTACCTTGAATCTCTTTGCCAAAGAACTCAACCGCCGAGTTCTCTGGTGAAATACTGCCAACAGCCACCGCGATAAACGGCCCGTTACGATGCGCACTGTTATTATGTAAATAGCGGGCATACAGCTCTTTACCCACCCCAGCCTCACCACAAAACAAAACTCGCGTATCGTGTTGCGCCAAGCGTTTTAACTGATCTTTAATTCTGGCTACTGCCGCACTTTTGCCCACCGGCTCCATATCAGGCACTAATTGTTTTTTAAGCCCAGCATTTTCAATCTGCAAATGACCGGCTTCTATAGCTCGTTCAACAATCAATAACAATTTTGCCAAAGACAAAGGCTTCTCTAAAAAATCATAAGCCCCTAAGCGCGTCGCTTCAACAGCAAGCTCAACCGAACCATGTCCTGACATCATCACGACTGGACAGAGCAACTCATCTTCTGACACCCACTCTTTTAACAAGGAAACCCCGTCCGTGTCAGGCATCCAAATATCCAGCAAAATTAAATTGGGTCGATGAGAAAGCCTTAATTGCCGCGCAATAGTACCATTTTCGGCCATGGCTACTTGATAGCCTTCATCCTCAAGGATCTCGCTTACTAAGCGGCGAATATCTGGCTCATCATCAACCACTAATATCCGAGGTGCATTTATATTCATAGTTTTTTATGACGGTTCAGTGTTACACGCAGGAAGCTGAATGATAAAACCCGCTCCCACCTTACGACCAGTATCGACCCATATTGCGCCGCCATGATCTTCTATTATCTTTTTTACTATTGCCAGACCCAATCCTGTCCCCTTGGCTTTCGTGGTGACATAAGGCTCAAAAATCTTTTCCAATTGATCTTCCTTAATACCCGTGCCATTATCATAAAGAGCTATCTCAAGAAAATCAGTATTATTCTTAAGTATTCTATGTAAATTAATCTCGATGATGCCTTCTGTACCCACCGCCTCTAGGGCATTTTTGATTAGATTATGTAACACCTGCCGAATACTCACGGGATCACCATTGATCAATTGCAAGCCCGATTGATAATGGGCTTTAAACTTAACACCCGCTTTCAAGGCATATAAAGCCAATACTTCTTGAATAAGTTGCGCCAAATCTATGGTAACTGTTTGTTTTTTTGATGGCTTCGCATATTCAGAAAAATCATCCACCATCTCTTTCATCGCTTCAACTTGCTGCACAATGGTGCGGGTTGAACGCTGTAAAATAGCCGCATCGGTACTGTCTAATTTATCCGCCAACTTAAGTTGTAAGCGTTCTGCTGATAACTGAATGGGTGTTAAGGGGTTTTTAATTTCGTGCGCTAATCGGCGCGCAACCTCACCCCAAGCGGCATTTTTTTGCGCCTGTATCAAATCAGTGACATCATCAAAAACCACCACCGACCCCACTCTCAACCCCTCTTGAGAATATAATGGTGTCCCCCGACACAGCAGTTCCTGTCTGCCATTAGGCCCTAAATAGGCAATACGCTGCTGCCAGATATCATCCGCATTTTCTAACAAATGTTGAATGGATTTAAGCGGCTCAGTCAGTTCTACATAAATCTCCGCAAACTCCAGTAAGGTGCGCCCCACAAACTGGTTCACATGCACCCTAAAAATTCGATAAGCCGCTTGATTAGCGGTACGAATTTTATAGTTCTCATCAAAACTAATGACACCCGCCGTTAAATTACTCAATATCGTTTCTAAATAGGCACGTTGATTCTCAACTTCAAAACCCGCTTTTCGGGTTTCATCTCGCGCTTGTGAAATTCTATGGGTCATTTCATTAAAGGACTCAACCAAGAAACCTAAGTCATCTTGAGCCAACACAGGTAATTGCTGATCATACTGACCTGACGCAACCGCTTTGGTACCCTTAACCAACTCTTTTACCGGTGCGGTGATATTACGAATACTAATAAAGGCCACCCATATCGCGGCCAATAAACTCATTAACAGCACCAAGCACAGCGCCAAAGTAAAACTCATCCGCAATGATTTTCTAAGGTAATTCATTTCTTGATACCGCGCAGAAGCAAATTCAACAGAATCGGCTAAGTCGGCAATCCTAACCGGCACGGGATATAAAGCTTGTAAATACTTTGGCTCTACCGATTTAACACTCACGATGACGCGTACCATTAATTCATGCTCACGTACTGGAGCTAAGGCCACAAAAAAACCATTTTGACGTAACTGCAACCAAATATGTTCGTCTGGCAAACTCGGTAAAATATCACTGGGGTTGACACTACTCGACGCAATAATCCGCCCTTGCTTAGAAAACAAGGTCATCTCAGCCGCCTCAGACTGCTCTCGTAAATTTTCAATTTCTAAGGTAATAGCATCTTCTGATACATCCTCAAATCTATCGATTAAATGTTGCGTTTGGTGCAATTGCCAGCGCATCCTCTGATCTAAAGAGGCTTGACTTAACTCTAAGGCATCCTCCATCGCCCGATCCATTTCAACATTAAACCAACTATCAATGCCTTTATGCAAAAACTGCATCGAAAAATAAAACACAATCACCGCAGGTGCTAAGGCCAGTACTACAAATAACGACACCATCCGCGCTGTTAACCTTGAACCTGCCTCACGTCTTTTTGTGTGTTGTACTAAGGCATAGATATTGGCGCCTACTAATATCAACAACACTACCGAACCTAGTGAGTTAAATAATAATAGCCAAGAATACATAGCACTTAATTCTGAGGACTCTTGCATTGAAGAACTCATCAATTGCAATGACAACAAAATCAAACCGAACAGAATCAGTACCGATAAATTAACCGATGGTTTTATTTTTTCAGGGGCCATGCCGTCCAATCACTTGATAAGTTCCAGCGAGAATCAATATAAGCAATGGGGCGCAACGGTAGCGGTAGCGCATCACGCTCAAAGTTTAATTTAACCAAACACACATAATGCAATTCGGGGTCTAGTTCTGCTTTTTTTATAATGGGCAAATCCGTCACGACGGACATTAATTCCAAGGCGGAAGCTAGGGTGGAAAAATTATGCCCTACACCATCCTCTTCATTTTTAAGCCGATACAAATTCAATAATGCATGATACTGAAGCCTATACCGCTTAACGACTATTAGCCAAGTCTTAGACCACAAATAACTAGGCGTCTGTTTTACTTTAACTTGCAAATCCCAATACAAAGGCACACCACTTTGTAAGGCGCTTTTAGCCTTTTCACTCAAATGGTAATTAATCTGTGCGGACAGGACATACTCATCATTTTGCAAAACAACGTCGGCTTGCTTAACTTCTGTAGAAAATCCAGCACCATACCCCCATAATGGCAAGCAACTAAAAAACACCCAGCAAGCCAGATGTTTATAACTTTTTAATAAGCGCATAGTAAAAGCCATCCATCCCTAACTCACCCGTTAAAATTTGTCGACCTCTCCGCCCTGCAATACCCCATGACGCATCAATAACAATTTCAACTGCATCAGCATGAGTCGCTAAGAAAGCATCTACTTGCTGGGCGTTTTCTTGCTTTAAAATAGAACATGTCGCGTATAGCAACTGCCCTCCTGATGCCAACAAGGGCCATATTGCCTCTAAAATAGATTGTTGCAATAGCTGTAAGGCGGTTATATCATTAGGTTTACGCAAGATTTTAATATCTGGATGCCGTCGAATAACACCTAAGGCAGAACAGGGCGCGTCTAATAAGATACGCTCAAACAACCGCCCATCCCACCAATCGGCTGGCTGAGTTGCGTCACCTACCAATAATTGCGCAGACAAATTTAACCGCTCTAAGTTTTCTTGCACTCGTGACAAACGCCCAGCATCAATATCAACGGCAACCAACTCTTTAAGATACGCTTGGCGTTCTAAAATATGTACCGTTTTACCACCGGGTGCGGCACACACATCCAAGACCCTTTGACCAGCCTGCACATCTAATAAACTCGCGGCTAATTGTGCTGCCGTATCTTGTACCGATACCTGCCCTTGATGAAACCCAGGTAACAATTCTACAGGGACGGGCTTACTTAAAATAAGACTGGAATCACAAAAACTGACAGGCGTTGCGACTAACGCCTGTGCAGTTAAAGCTTGTATATAATCATCTCGACTAATGACAGCCAAATTCACCCGCAACACCATCGGCGGTTGCTGATTATTTTCTTTGAAAATAGTTAATGCTTGATCAGGCCAATCTTGCTCTATGCGACTAAGCAACCATTTAGGGTGACTAGCATTTGCACTCGGATTATTATCAGCCTTCTGCTCTAATTCTATCTGCTGCCTTAAATAGCCTCTTAATAAGGCATTAACCAGCGCTTTAGCCCAAGGCTTTTTTTGAGTGGCTAACACGGTTTCAGAAACAGCCGCATGAGGCTTTACGCGCATATAATTGAGCTGATACAAACC
>CAIQNQ010000071.1 GCA_903873165.1 uncultured Methylococcaceae bacterium
CTTTTCTTATAGTGGTAAAAAAGCCCTAGACCAGATTGGCTTTACCATTAATTCTGGTGAATGTACGATTTTACTAGGCCCTAATGGTGCGGGTAAATCTACTTTATTTTCTTTAATTACGCGTTTATACGATACCCATGCGGGTCGTATCGAATTATGTGGCTTTGATATTCAAAAAGATACCCGACATGCCTTGGCAAAACTAGGTGTGGTTTTCCAACAAACTACCTTAGACATGGACTTAAGTGTATTGCAAAACTTGCGTTACCATACCGCGCTGCATGGCTTAAGTCATAAAGTGGCTCAGCAACGCATTCAGCAAGAACTCGAACGCTTAAATATGTTTGACAGACGCTTTGAGAAAATCCGTCAGTTAAATGGTGGTCATCGCCGTCGGGTAGAAATCGCCAGAGCTTTATTACATGAACCCGCTTTATTATTACTCGATGAACCGACTGTGGGTTTAGATGTACCCAGTCGCTTAGCTATCGTGGAATATGTCCATCAATTAGCTAAAGAAGAGAATCTCGCTGTGTTATGGGCTAGTCATTTAATTGATGAAATTTACCCTGACGACCATCTAATTGTTTTGCATAAAGGCCAAATTAAAGCCAAAGGCAAAGTTGATGCGGTATTAGAAAGCACTCAAACCAGCTCAATTAAAGATGCCTTTTATAATCTAACGCAAGGAGAGTAAGCATGAATTTAATGCATTATTGGCGAGCCATGTGGGGCATTATCGGCAGAGAATTGTGGCGCTTTGTTACGCAACGTGAGCGTTTTATCTCTGCCCTAGTTAGACCCTTAGTGTGGTTATTTGTCTTTGCAGCGGGCTTTAGAGCGGCCTTAGGCTTAGCCATTACCCCACCTTATGAAACTTACATCTTATATGAGGTTTACATCACCCCGGGTCTGATAGGCATGATCCAACTGTTTAATGGTATGCAAAGTTCGTTATCCATGGTTTACGACAGAGAAATGGGCAGTATGCGCATTTTAATGGTGTGCCCTTTACCTCGTTGGTTTTTATTACTTAGCAAGCTATTAGCAGGTACTGGGGTATCAATCTTACAAGTGTATGTCTTCTTAATTATCGCTTGGTTTTACGATATTCAAGCCCCTATAGAAGGCTATATCTGGATATTACCCACATTAATATTATCCGGTCTTATGTTGGGAGCGCTTGGCTTACTCTTATCAACCTTTATCAAACAACTCGAAAACTTTGCTGGCGTAATGAACTTTGTCATCTTTCCGTTGTTTTTTATGTCTACCGCTTTATACCCCATCTGGAAAATGAAAGAATCCAGTATATTACTAAGCAGGTTAGCAGAATATAATCCTTTTTCACAAGCTGTAGAAATGATCCGTTTTGCTCTCTATGGTCAATTTAATCAACATGCTTTTTTATACACTTTAGGTGCTTTTGCTCTATTTATGGCGGCTGCTATATTGGGCTATAACCCATCAAAAGGCATGATGGTTAAAAAAGGTGGACCTAGTTAAACACGACTCTTATCATGATTTTTAAAAAAATCTAGTTGAAAACCCTTATTTTTGACTTGAAAAGTTTTGTGTTTGTGGTAAGTTTAGTGTTCTAGTAGGTTTATTATCCAATTGACCACCTACTTTAGAATAAAAATAAACAAGTCATTGACTAATAGCTGCTTAATCAGAATATTGATTTAGCATCTGTTTATAATTATAAAAATAAATTTTAAACTACTGTGAGGATGAGAAATGAGTACTGAAGAAAACACAAACCAAGAACCGATCGTACAGCAAGAAACAGTTGTTGGTGCGCCAACAGCTGAAGCACCTGCAGCAGGTGGTTTTCTGGCTTCGTTTTTAAGCTTAAAAGAATCAAACCCTAAAGTATTTTTTGGTGCTATTGGTGGTGTAGTTCTTCTACTTATAATTGTCTTAAGTTCTGGTGGTGATGGTAACAAACCAGCCATTACTGGCCCAGTCATTAAAAATCTTGCTATAGGTCAACAATATACTTTAAAAAGTGCTAACGCTTATGATGCTGCTGCAACCGTTCGTTTAGTTTCTACTCCAGGTGCTATTGCAGCTTATGACGATACTGAAGAAGCAGATAGAAATGGTGCTTGCCAACACTTACCACAAGGCACTATCGTTAGTGTACTTGAATTTGCTGATGCTTATGGAAAACCAAAATCTTATTCTAAAGTAAGAGTTGAAGATGGTAATTGTAAAGGTAATGAAGGTTGGGCTTTATCAATCGATATTCAGTAAAATAATGTTTGACAGCTTTTATTTTTTGTATATAATACTCAAATAAATTCTGTGCGGGAATAGCTCAGTGGTAGAGCACAACCTTGCCAAGGTTGGGGTCGCGAGTTCGAGCCTCGTTTCCCGCTCCAAATTCTAAATAAAAAAGCCGCGATTAATTGCGGCTTTTTTATTTCTCCTTTATGGCTGCGTAGCAAAACGGTTATGCAGTGGCCTGCAAAGCCATCTACGGCGGTTCGACTCCGCCCGCAGCCTCCAATAGTAGATTCATACAGATACAAAGAAGTACATCAAGCCCGCAGCCCAAAAGGTCTAGCGGGTTTTTTTATGCCTTCAATGTTCAACAAAGTACATTGACATTCAATTTTTCTGGGGGTATAAATTGGGGTACATTCACTTTCTACAAATCTTATACCGTCAAATACCCATTTCGGACGCCGCCATAAAGACAGTAAGTCCACGCACAGGTAAGCACTACAAGGCTTCAGAAGTAAGAAAATTATATGTTTTAAACACCCTAATAACCCAATATATTTCTACTTTAAGACATTGATAACAAAAACGAAAATAAATAAATAAATCCATCACCTTGTTGTTAAATTCCTTTATAATTAAGCACAATTAAATAGTCTAATTGAAGTATTTTAATAATCAGATTTCTCAAAGCTTTAATCAATTAAATAAACAGTAAAAGTCAGTTATTTTTAAAATAACCTACGTTTGATCCTGTAAAATGGTTATTGCCTCACTAGTTCCTGTATGTTGACCATAAGCATCTAGACAATGATAATCAAGTTGATAACTTTCTGCACCCGCAGCGGTATTATAAACAGTTGCGAGTGCAGTTAATTTGCCACCTGTAGTAGTACCATTTTTGCTATTCAAATCCGGCCAGCGGCAACCTTCAGGGAGTTTATGCTTATCCAATAATCCGGCTTCGGTATTTTCAAACTCCATTTTAATGAATAACAATAACACGAGTTCTGTTACGTAATTACTGTAATTTATGCCGTCGTCACGCAATACGTCACAGAGATTCCATAGTTTTTATACAATATCGTTGTTGTTCATTATTTCAAGAATGACTATGCAATTCTTGACGAATTGTTTCTCGTACTACATCGGACAGACGACACTCTCACGGGGGGGCAATGATGTCATTAAAAATTTAAATGTCACCTCCGATGATCAGATTTACGCTGGAGCAGGTAACGACACAATTGCCAGTGGCGCAGGAGCTGACTCTATTGATGGGGGTATCGGTGCCGATACTATGATTGGCGGTACAGGCAATGATACCTACGTAGTTAATAATATTTGGGTGTTTGATAGTTGTCAAAGTGTCAATTTCGATCACTCGCTTAAAGAGGCACATGTTTAAGCTTAAGCCGTTTATGGTGGAGTCATTCCAGCCATGAACGGCTTAACCCTACGCGATTCGACAAAAGCGGGAGCTTTTCCTTATTGCTTGCGTTAAAAGCAGCACCAGTTATAACACACTTTGTGGCTTATAGCGGCCTCATTAAAACAATTAAGACATTGTTTTTATACAATAAATGGTAATTTACTACCAAAAATCAGGCCCTCGTGTTTGCTGATTCTGGCCACCTAGTTTGGCCCAACACGCCCTCTTCTTTCTCGATTTCGCCCTCTAATTCGACAAAACATACCCGCGTTTTTTTCGATATTAGCCTTCTAGTTAGACAAAACACGCCCCCCTTGTTTATCGAATACGCCCTCTAGTTAGGCATAACACGCCGCCTTGTTTAAACAGATTCTCCCCCTAGAAACGCGAAACCAGCCCACCTTGTTGTCCCTTCTTGCCTCCCTTTTTTCGCCTAAATCCGACGATATTTCCCTACAGTTATCAACTATTTTGGCTATTTACTTGAAAATCCACAAAAGTATCCTAGACTTAAATGTAAGGCCGCGACCTTTTTAGAAGTGTGCATAACCATCGGCCTCGTTATTTATCCTACGAGTCAACTGATTATTAAGGTTATGTGTCGCTTTAAATCACTTTCACCTTATAGGAACTTATTATGCAAGCAAAACTGATTATTGCGTTTGATCAACTGAACGAAGCGGATTTTTTAACAAGAGCCGGTTCTATTGTGGCGTCACTGACGCCTAACCCTAATTTTCCTGAACCTTGGTTGCCACAGATTCC
>CAIQNQ010000072.1 GCA_903873165.1 uncultured Methylococcaceae bacterium
ATGCCGCCCCTGTTGCCCCAACCGTTGTAGCTGTGTTAGTTGTTGGCATTGATATTAAGGCAGTGTTTGAAACACTAAATTGCGATGTCCCTCCGACTTGCAAATCAATAAGCTTTTGCACCCCTGATCCAACAGAAGTCTGTGTTCTATTTACCAGTAGATCGGTGTTGGCGGTGGTTGCCGTAACTTGGTTATAGGTTGGAGTTATTGCAACAATGTTATTTGTTCCTGATGTGTTAGCAAGTGTTATTGATGGTTGAATTACTAAGCTTGATCCCGAACTAGTGCCAGTGTATGCTGCTGCGTTGATTGTCAAAGATGAGTTTGCTGCGTTTTTCCAAATAGAGTTTATTTGCTGAATATTTCCAGCACGATCAAGGTTAAACTTTGAAACACCATTTACCTGAGCATCAATTAAATACTGCGCTCCTGATCCGATTGAGGTTTCGGTTCTATTTATCAGTAAATCAGTATTGGCAGAACTTGAAGTTACTTCGTTGTAAGTTGGCGTGATTGAAACGCTATAAACCTGACCAGAAGTAGGTGAAAAGGTTACACCAGAGCAAAGTGCTACCCCTGTTCCTGATGTGGTATAAGTTGATCTTGGTTTTAAGTTGATTGCAGTATTTGTCAAAACTGCAGTGTATCCACTTGCTGCAAAGACGTTACCGTTGTTATCGACTTGAAAAAGAGGTGTATGTGCACCTGTGCCATTGGCTGCGGAGTTAATCCCAGCATTAAGTAAAAAACTCCCACCTGATCCTGTCGATTGAAAATAAGGAGATATAAAAGTCACGTTAACAGCCGCAGTTGATGACTGGTTAACCGTAGGGCAAACTCCAAAAGGGTTCTGTGTCCCTGATGCCGCTTGAACTGTTCCCGTTACCGAAAACAACCCTGCACCAGCAACCGTCGAAGTTGTCCCGAATGTTACGTTTGTTTTTGATCCTGATAAAACTGCTGAGGCTGAAGAGTCCGCTGCGAACCCCACACCGCTCGATAGTAAAGTTATCGCTCTCGCTGTTCCTGTTCCACCTGCACTTGAGGTGATATTGAAAACGTTTGACGTATATGACATTTGAACTTTTTCGAAATTGGTTACTTGGTCTATTTGATTGTGGAAAGTATGTCCAAGAGTCGCCAAGTTTCCGCTTGTAATATTTCCTGATGAATCAACCGTAAATTTAGGAGAGTGAGTTCCACCATTTGAAGCACCTGTATTCGTACCAGCATTAATTAGATAAGTTCCACCTGATCCGACCGAAGTTAATAATGGTGAAATATAAAGAGCGTTAAAAGCCGCGGTCGATGTTTGTTGGACTGTGTTAAAAACAGATATTCCGTTTTGAATAGTTGCCGATCCGTTATAGCTACCTTGAGCGCTAAAGATTGATCCGGCTAATGATGATTGCGTGTTGGTTATATCGACCGCGCCAAGCCCAGCGTTTACCGTAGGATTGATAGATAAAATTCTTGTACCACCTACTAGCTGAATTGGTCTAACCGTTCCTGATCCGGCTGCCTCTGATGTGATTGAGAAAATATTAGTTGCCCATGATTTTCTTATACGTTCGTAGTTAACCGTTTGGTCTGTAGTATTGTAAAAGGCTATCCCTGTCGAGGTGCTCGAATGAGTCATCGTATGCGTTGGAACTGCTCCCATTAAGCCAAGACGGTTATTTACACTATCCCAGAATAAGTTTGATGAACTTGATTGCGTGCTTGATCCGCTCCAGAAAGAAACTTGACCATTGACACCCGTACCAGTCACAGGGTTAGTTATTGGCAATTGGTAATCAGTGCCTGCGGTCGCTTGTGAAATTACCCCTGAAGTTGTTTTCAGTATTCCAGAACCCGACCCGATAGAAACAGCTCCCGCGCTTGAGATACTCATCGCGTCCGTCGCACCGTTGTTAGTGAAAAAATGAAGAGCATTTGCAGTATATGTTCCGATCGCAAGATCACCGTTTGCCGAGTAAAGATACGTAGCACTTGGTAGAGCTAGTGAACCAGTGCCGGAGAATGTACTTGAGTTTATTCCAAAGTCACCGTAGTAGGTTGATGCTGTTCCAAGGTCGTTAGCTACAATGAAGTCAGTTGATGCTGAAGAACCATTATTGGTGTTCTGTAAAAGCTCTTGTTGGTACCCGTTTGAGTTTCCAGTTATCTGCTCTAAAACACCTGTATCTGAAAAAGCAGGATTATTTAATTTCAATGACCCAGAAAAAGTGGGTGAAGCCAATGGAGCTAATAAGTTTAAAGCTGTTTGTAAATCCGTTTGATTTGAAAGTGTTCCTGTAATCCCACCCCATGTTGCTGAACCACCACCGCCAATAACGGGTAAATCTTTATAACTCATTTAGACCCCCTTGATGTAGATGTTGGTTGCAGTTATTGTCCCGGTGCCAGAAGTGTAGGTGTATACAATTCTAAACCACTTATAAAAAGCACCGTTATAGTTGTAGAATGCGCTACCTGATCCAGATGCCGCAATGGAACTATTGGCTACTGTTTCCCAGTTTAATACGTTAGCTCCGACATTTGTAATATCGTTACTAGCTTGAACCGTGAAAGCACCTATTGCCGTTCCTCCAGACCAAACAACTTGAATCGAAAAACCATAAATATGGTTTAAGGGAATCGCATTTGTTGTTAAGTTTCCGGACATAGTTAAACTATTCCAAAAAGGTAAGCCATCTATTGAGTCTACTCTCATTTCATTCCCCTATTTGTGACGATCAAGCCACATTCTTATTTCTTCTTCCCATGTATATATCGCTGCACTGTCATCAGGATTAAAACCGATCAGTTTATTGCATTTGCTTAATTCGTAATCAGTGGACTCGGTAATTCTTCCAATGTTCGAAGAAGTCCACTCGTATAAATGACAACGGCAAAAACCAGTATAGGTTTCATCTTCGTTAGTCATTAAAACAGTCACGCATCTTTCTTTTGGTGTAATTGTCGGAAAATCATTTTGGCATGAAGCTGCTAGAAAAATGATAAAAATTAGCAGAATTGTTTTCATGGCATTTTATCCACGGCTTTATCTATGTCGTTTTTAGTAGAAGCAGCCTCCAGTTCAGAAGCTGCTTTTTTAGCATTTTTTTCAATTTTTTTAAGCCTAAGATAGTCCCAAACGTAATAGATTGCTGGTAAAACAACCGCAGTGGTTATCCAATTTAATACGAATGTTCCTATCTTAGCCAGCATAATTAAGCTCCGATTTTAGCAATCAAAACATTTAATTCTTCTTCTGCTTTTACTTTTAAAATTGGTGCAAGTTCTGCAAAGATAACGTCGTCGATTTTGTTTGACGAATCAGCAACAACTTTTTCAAGTGAACCGATTACAATTTTTTCAACAATGATTACAGAAAGTTTTTTTAGGTCGATACAAGCCAATAGGTCTTTTTCTAGGTCTGTCATTTTGCTTCCTTTTGTATTAAATAACTGACAAGATTATCTTGTCCTTTTTCTATTTTCTCAACTTTTTCCTTTATGTATCTAATGTCCGAATAGTCAGCACGTAAGTCATAGATCGAGCTAATAATCCAAACACAAAAAGGTATTAAAGTTAGGCTGATAAATGCTAGAATAACCTCAGCCCCTATTTTTTTCATCTTGCTAACTCCAATACAATGCTATTTCTGCTTTTCTTCTCGTTACTAATCCGGGCAACGTAGTTCCAATGCAAATTCCGAAAACTTTTTTATAGCCCTTCACGTAAGCCATAAATGCGCTATCGATCTGATCTTTAACACCACTTAATAGAGCTGCGTTCATCGATCGCCCGTTATCTGTAATGACACCAGCGCCTAAGTTGTAAGCAAGCGAAACAAGCGCAGAAAATTGATTAGAGTTTAAAACAATCTTGTGATTATTTGCCCAATTTTCGATTTGAGATTCTTTGGATCGAAGTTCCCATTCTAAAAGTTCAAAGGCTCGTGATTCTGAAATAGGCGAATCTTTCATTGAAACTTTTTGACCGTTTTCATACATGATCGAACCAATTCCAATAGTACAGACTCCGACTTCATCAATATATGTGACGTAAGAAACAACACCATTTATACAACGATAGCCAGACTTAGGATCATTGTCATTCTCAGCTTTTTTAATTAAATTTTCACCGGCTAGATTAATCTGCATTAGTTTCTACCTTGATCTAAGATGTGATCATTTACATATTTGCTTTCCGGTTTAACTTCGAAACTTTTGCAAGCCGAGATTAGAAACAAAGCTATAAGTATTAAGAATATTTTCATAACACCACCGCTGCTTTCCAAAGAGCGTCTAATTGCTCAGAAGATAAGTTTAATAAAGCACCAATCGCTGCAACCGCTTCGTTTTCTCTTTTAAAAGTAGTTGAGTATTTCCAAGAAATCATGGCTTGCTCTTTTTGTGGGCTTGATAGTGAATTAATTGCTGAATCAATTGCTGCTTCCGTTAATCCTAATGCCAACAAAGCCATTCTAATTTGTCGTGGTGAAATGTCTTCGATTGGTGGATTGATCGAGCTGATCTCAAAAGTGCCAATGTAGCCAATGGCTTCAAGATGAGTCTTCCAACTAACCGCCTCTTCATTGGTCGCAAATTCTGATTGCTCTATTGATCCGTCTGGTTTTGTGACTTTTAAATTAAACATTATTGCTGTCCTTGGCAAAGAATGGTTCCATAACTATCAACTTGCGATGTAGCTACTCCTGTATAAAAAGCAAGAGCATTACAACTGCTACAGCTTCCATATTGAGCACCTAAAAAGTTAGTATTTCCCATAGGGGTAATTGAACATTTAAGTTTTGTGTATGTTTTGCTCGTATTCAATGAATATGCCCCTGCTGACGTTCTTGTGATAGATGACACTGCGGAACCTATTTGATCAACAAGGCATGGTGAGGCAGAGCATATAGTTTGAAAATTTGTTGTTCCATAAGTTATTGAGAAGGTGTCAGTTGCCCCATTTAACCCAGGAACTGTCGGAACTCCTGCGAATGAACCGACGATTACGTTTGAGTTTGACCAGCCTTGAATCGGAATACTTGCTTGAATAGAGTAAGCAGTTGTGCTAGTGAAAATATCGTTACCATTGTAAGCAGTTAAAGAGTTATTGGCGGCTCCTTGACCTGAGAAGTTTATCGTAGCCGATGAAGGAGCGGCAATCACATTGTTAACAATTGCAATACTGTTTCCCTTTGCTACTGATCCAACTTGCTCGTAGGTTGAAAGAGTCGAGGATGTAGTTAGAGAATTTGGAAGTGTTAAAGTGGCGACCGAAGCTGCGACCGTCCCCGTTGTAAATTTGCAGCGAATGTTTAAGTTGCTGCCTATTCTTTGGTGATAACAGTTTGGCGAGGTAACAGTTCCAAGTCCTGCGCTAAAAATTGGTGTAAAAGCAGTCCAATCATAATTCGCACCAGCCTGACTATAAACATTTGACGAAGAAGCTAGATAGTCATTACCAGATTTTTGACAAGAAAAACTGAATCCAAATGACGTGACCGTTGCGGCACCTGATGAGCTGTTAAATGTTCTAAATCTTAAATTTGTATTTGATGAATTTGAATAGTCGTAACTTACTCCAAAAAAATAAAAATCATTATGATTAATTGTGGCATTACAGTTTAATTTTGAGCTTACTAAACCAGTAGCTATTGAGCAATCATATTGAGCGGTATTTGTAACAACACAGTTTCCGCTTAACCATCCTGCTTTATTTAATCCTGAAACTACACCCGATGCGCTTGATTGAGCAGAATAGTTATTATCAGTCATTAAATTCTGAAGTCCAATTCCTTGCTTGATATAGGCAGCATCAAGATAAATATTTCCAGTACACGACGAACCTGCATAGACTTGCATCCCTGCACTGGTTGCTCCAAAAGTAATTGGGATTTCTATTTGATGAAAAGTCCCATCATAGATGAAACTTGAAGTAGGCACTGTAGTTTGAATTGCACCGTCTATTTTTGTGTTAATGGTTGCTGTTTGGCATGTTGCTGGGAAGTTGTAAACAATTCCAACCACGCCTTGTTTTTGAATATTTGCCGGAGTATTTACTGTCTGGCTGAAATCAAAGACGTTTGAAGTAGGAACAATTTTAGCCGACTGGAGACCAGAGCTAAAGACTGTAGTTTCAACCGTACATGTACCAGTAGTGCAAGTCCATCCAAGTAAAGCATACGCCTCAAAGCCCGGGTTAATCAGCATATTTTCTGACCCAGTTTCAAATATTGCCTTTCCACCGCCTAAGTTTGAAACTTGGCTATATGGAACTTTATAAACCGTAGGGTATAAGTTAGATGTACCTGATTGACCTATTACACCAATTGGAGGAAATGCAGATGACAATGGTGCGTAAATAGCAAAAACAAAAGCCAGTAATTTTTTCATTATATTGACTCCAGTATCTCGACCGATTGACCAGCCGAATCGCTAATTAAATAATAATCAGACCCATCCATTATAAAATCAATTCTATCAGGACCAAGAATCTCGATACCACTAGCTGTTGTTACCGATGATGACCCTAAAAACATTAGACCGGTGTTAGCTTTAGCTGGCTTTATAGATAATCTTTTCCTGCTCGCTGAGGCTGCCGTTCCTGTTACTGTTGCCCTTACGGCTGTTGTCCCTACTGATATTTTTGCACTTGTGACAGTTCCTACCGAGGTCATTGTAGCCATTTTGGTGTTACCGGATGTATCGACCGCGATCTCTCTGTGAGTAGCACCATCCCAACCCATCATTACGCCCATAGTGGTGCGCATTGACGTTATCGCACCAGAGGTTAGCTGAGTCGCTGTTAATGCGATTGAGGCTAGAAAGTTAGTTCCATCAGATTGTCTCATTGCCAAAGGAGTTGCGACGGCTTCGTGCCTAGACGATAGCGCTACTGGAACGGAAGATGTGACTACTTGCTGACCTAAGACGATAGCTGTACCAGCATTATCTTGAAGTTGAGCTTTTATAATGCTTGCATTAGTTAAGATTGCCTTAAGGTTTCCGTTAATATCCAACTGCATTGCAGATTGGTTACCAGAAGTTAAGGTTGGAGCTGCAGAGTTATAAACCCCACCGCATAAATCAGATTTTGAAGCCGCTGTTGCATTTTGAGCAGCTTCTACGTTGGCTCCTGATATGTTTACTGTGTTTGTAATTGTTACTTTTTGATTTCCAGCGGTGTCTAGCTGGATTGCAGCTTGTTGACCTGTAGTTAAAGTCGGAGGAGTTGCATTATAGATACCACCAATCATCGTTGATTTTGTAGCAGCCGTCCCATTAGTGACAGTTCCTTGAGACTGAATAATGCTTGCATCTAGGGCAAGACCCTCGCCTGTAACGTCAACGGGTATCTTCCCACCTACAAGCGCAGGCATTTTTGCCAACAAACTTGTCCAGTTTTGAAGCGATCTTTTAACAAAAGCAATTAGTGAAAAAGATCCGGTGTCGGTTGTTGCTACCGAGTCAGCTTGTGCGCCAAGGTTTGTGTTTGTTGTAGTTGATTGAGTTAGCAATCCAGCATCATGGACTAGTGCCTCTAAGTTTGAGTTGACACCCATGATATTGGTACCATCTCCGACACGAGTAGCGTCTGGATTTGATCCACGGTCTGAAAGCTGTACGTTTAAATCACCAGCGGTAATATTTATTGGAGCGCCATCAATTGAATGAATTACTACTGGCATACCGCGTGAATTTGTAGGTGAGTCTAAATCTTCTAGAACAGTAGTTGCAGAAGTAACTCCTCCTGATTTTCTTGAGTATTGAATAGCCCCAGTTGTTAAAGTTACCGGTGGGTATAAGTAAATAGCCATATTAAGCCCCTTTAGTTGTACAGAATATTGTTACGTTTAATAAACCAGTCGCAGAGCCATTTGTTTGTGTGTAATATGGTCTAGCATACTGAAATCCAACTTCTGTAATTACTAAATTATGATCTCCTGACACAGTACCTAGGCTTATTGTTGTTCCAAAGTCTAAGTTGTACCAATTAATATTGTCTCTAGAGTATTGAACTCCAATAGTACCATTTGATGATTGACCACCAGACCATAAAAAGTCATAAGTGACAGTATCAAATTGGGAAATGTCTGTTGCTGATCCTGTTAAGCTTGACTGAGTCATGTCTCCATTAACAATCGGCTTAAAGTTATAGATTAGATTCTTGCGGCTCATTCTTTACTTCCTTGTAGGATTAATCCTTGTTCGGATTAGTCTTGATTTTGTATTGTTTGGTTTCCTTGTGATAATTGTGCCATAGGATCAGTTATTTTTGAAGAATTAATTGGCTTCATTTGATCATTTTGTTGTTCTTGAACGATCATGTTAGCCGCATTTCCCTGCATTTGGGTGAATAATTGACCGTGTGAGTAATTATCTAAGGGGAGACCAAAAACTTTGAATAAAGTTATTCTTTTTTCTTGCGAAATGTCGCCTTTTAAATTATTGACGATTTTATTCTTAAGCTCTTCTTTGGTTGCAGGGTAGACGCTTGTTAATACTTCACTTGCTTCTGGTGTTATATAACCGCTTTGAAGTTGTTTTAATATAGTTTGAGGGCTTTCTACTGCTTCTTTGTATCTAAAATATTTTGTTATGTCTTGTTGATTAGGCTCCCACTTGTCCGCGCGCCAAGGCATTGATGCGTATGGATTTTGTGGAACCTTTGAAAGTAAAAAATTATTAGCTTTTACTGCAGTTTGAACGCTATTATTCATTGCCTGTGGAGCTGCTGAAAAAGCTGCTGCATTTCTTGTCATATAGTTATTATAATATTCAACTTGGCTATTTTTAGCGCTGTTGAGCATTTTTTCATCTTTTTTAATTTTATCGTAAGTGTAATTTTTGTTTTGACTTATTTCAGGATAAGAACTTTCTTTCTTGGAAAGTATTCCGAAAGCTGCCCTTGAGATAAGCTGGTCATGTTTCGTTACAGCCTCAGTTAAAGATTGCATAAACTGATAGTGCGATCCTTCTGAAATTCTGCTTAGTATCCCATATCCACCACTCGACCCTGATCCTAGTATTACTCCGATTATTGCACCAGGTTTACCGAGAATCATTCCACCTATTTTTGATCCAAGGTAAGCACCCATAACATTTCCGCTGTTTTTAACTCCTTTGTTGGCTGCTTTTACACTAGCCCCATCTATTAAAGTTTCAGCAGTTTTAGCCATGTGATAGTTCTTTTTAGCATCAACGTATTGCGCACTTAGCTCGGTAGACGTATCTCCTAGTAACTTTACAGTATGCTGTTCAATAAAGTTTCTTAATTGCTCGGCAGCTTTTTGCATACCGACTGGATTGTTATTTCTATAATCAGCAATGCTGTCAAGTCTTAATCTTTGCGCTCTCATTTCAGAAAAGGTCATTGGTTGATATTCAACATTTCCGTACTTATTTATCGTAAATCCTGTTTTTCTAAGATTGTCCGCGTAATTTTTTACGTCTAAATATTCTGCATGAGTTTCTGGGTACGGATTCCCTGTTTTTGGATCGAGGTATTGATCCATTAGTCTTGTGTCTATAAAGTTTGCCAAGTCGCTTGTTTTTAAGTTTGTTGAAATTCCTTTTTTATCTAAAGTGTTTTCAATTCTTGTTATTACATTACTCATATCACCGCCAAACTTTGTTAAGTTCTGGGAGTTTTTATCTGCAACGTAGTCAATTTCATGCTGACTAGGAGCTAAGTCTTCGGGAGATTTTGGAAAAAGGTCATTAATATAACCCGAAGCAGTGTTTATAAATCCGTTTCTGGTTTTATTTAGTACTTTTTCTTTTACGTTTAACTTCTTGACTGCTTCATTTGAATTTTCTGTTAAAGCTTCACCCGATGCTTTAGTTAAGTCACCCGTGATTACATCGGGGTTTAAAATATGAATACTCCCATCTTCTTTAACATGGTCAAGATTTGAAAATGTATTTTTAATTTCTGGCTTAACTTGCTTTAGTTTATTTTCTAATAATTCTCTTTCGCTATTTGGAATATTTACTGGTTCTTTTGAGTAGTCAGCATTTGGCATAACTTCGCCTGAAGTAATATTCTTATAGCCGTTCTCAAGTCTTACTTTTGCTTCTTCAACCGCTCTATTGTAGACAGCTCCCTTCCCTTTGTTTATTTGATTTTCAAAATCTATAGCATTTTTAGGCTTTACTCTTTTATACCATTTAGGATATGTATTATCGTCAAATCTTCCGTTGACTTCTCCGTTTTCATTAGTAGTTAGTCCCTGATTTCTTTCCGCATTCTTAACTTCATATTTCATCTGTTCAAGCTCTTGCTTGATTAATGATTGGTTAAGCTCTTCAGTGTTTATTTTTGGTTTTGATGAAATATTTTTAACAATATCATCTAATTGGTCAGTTGTAGCTTGTAATGAATTTATTGCGTTTACGTTTGTCGGATCAGCTTTTAAATCATTAATTGCTTGGTCGTGCTCCATTAAGATACCTTGATCGGCATCACTTAAAGCGAATTCATTTTTTGTTAACCAGTTATATTTAACTTGTGCTTCTTTTGACCGAGTTAAAAAGTCTTGAGATGATTCCCCAGGTCTTCTAATGTTTTCATATTTTATATCAAAATCATTAATGCCATGTTTTTGACCAATATCTTGAAGGTTTTGCTTGTTTGTAAAGTCATAACCGTTTCCAGTCACATCATCAGCGTCAATTTTAATTACAGAATCTTTGCCATTGTATGTATAAGTTGTTTTGGGCTTAATGTCGGAAGGACTTCCTTCTGGCAATGGATCAGTTTTTACACTAAAAGTAGTCCCCTTTCCTGCCGGTGTTTGTGATCTTGGAATGTCGGTTGAATCAATTGGTGCAGTTTCGACATTTACGCCAGATTGTGGTGCATTTGGATCAATAGACGCAGCACCTTTTTTTAAATATTTTGCAGCATCATTTTTAATTTCTATTGATTTTGCAATTCCCTCACTGGCAGCACTTAATAAAAACGTGGGCGCTCCGAACCCGATAGCGTCATGGATGACTGAATCAGCGATTGAGTCGGCAGATAGTGGATGGTTTGCAATTAAATTTGGAACGATATTGCTAGCAAGCCCATACAATCCACCAGCCGTTGCATTTTGAGCTGTTTTTGCCATTACTCTGGTCAATGCACCAGCAAAAGTTTTTTCTCCTAATCCGGTCAGTTTTCCTGCGGCTTGAGTTGCTAAATCAGCAGCTCCGCCAGGAATCATGAAGCCACCTATTTGTCCCGCAGCGTTCCAGTAAGGATTTTGTTCTTGTCTTTTTTGAGCGCGCAGGTCGCGACCAGGTTGTCCCTGTGGATCAAATTCACCCATGACTTTATCTGTTATCGCTGGAAGTATTCCAGCAGTTGCTGTGTTAATGGCACCTGCACCAGCAGTCATTAAGCCACTTGCAGTTCCGCCATAATTTACTTTGTCAGAATAATCTTGAGTTTCTTGAGGTGATGCTATTTTTACATAAGAATTTGGATCAGAAGTAACTTTGTCTGCCTGACTAGCTGGAACCGATGAAACATTTCCCTTAAAGTCAACAATGTTAACTGGAGTATTTGGATCAACTGGGTTGCCAGTGCTTTTATCTATTAAGCCCATAGTTTCCTATTTATTTAATTGTGATTCTTTAAAAGCTGCTTTTCCTGGAACTGTTTTGTAGTTATTTATATCTTCAAGTCTGTTTTGATCAGCAGTTGCAAAATTTTCTTTATTCCCAACACCTGAAACAGTTGTCCTTTTAATTTCATTTGCAATTCTGTCGGGAGTTAACCGTCCGCCTTCAAGCAGAATCTTATTTGCAGCTCTGTCATAAGCATTGTTGTAATACTCTTGAATCTTTCCAGAGCTTGCAGATTTTTTTTCACCAGAAGTTGCTTTGCCAACCAAGGAAGAAAAAAGTGCTTTTGTTACACTTTCGTTTTGATTTTGTGAAGCAAGAGAACCAAGAACAGAGCTTAATGGTTCGGTCAAATCTACTCCGTTTAAACCTTTTTCACTTACAAGAAGTTTATTTCTTCCACTTACAAGGGTATTTACTTTTGCTTGGGCTTCTCTTTCTGGCATTGTGGGCGTATTGAGCTTATTATTGGCAATTTGAACATCTGTTTTTCTTTTTTCGTTTCCAGCTTCAATTTGAGCTTTGTGGAAATTGTTTTCAGATTGCATCTTAGCAACACCGGCTTGATCTTTTCCAATTGCAGCGTTTTGAGTTGCTAGATCTTTCATTGATGCATTAAATAAAGATGATGCGCGTGCGCTTATCTCTGAATCAGTACCCATTCCCTTAGCTTGTTGTAATTCATTCGCAGCTTGAATGTATTTTTCACCGTACAATCTGGCATTTTGAACAGCTGTCGCCATATCTTCGCCTTGTTTCATAAAAATTGAAACCAGACCTTTGTTGTTATCCATATTGTTTTGAATATTTCTAACCTGTGAAGCAATATCATTGTCAATTAATCCTTTAAGGGCTCCTCCTTGCTGAAGTCCTCCAAAAGAAGCAGCTACAAGAAATCCAATCTTTCCACCAATTGAATTATCGTTCCATAGTCTATTTGGATCAATTTTTGCAATGTTTTGCATTTGATTTGTAATGTTATCAATTTTGTCAAAATCTTCTTGTCTTTTTTGTTCAAAATATGGAGCTGATTCTGCAAGACCTTTATAATAATCTTGTTTTTGTTGTAGCTCTTTTTGAGCTAGAGCATTCTCATTTTGAAGATTTGCTTTAACTTGGCTCACGTCTGGAGGAATTTCTTGATTAACTTGTTCTTCTGCTTTGCTTAGTGCTGGAGCTGATCCAACATCACCAAGTTGAATATCTTTGGGTAGTGGAATATTGCCTTGATTAAATTTTGGAGCAGAAACTCCGCTCGTGTCAGCAGTTTGTGCAACATTATCTGAAGTTTTTCCAGAATCTATTGCAGTAGTTGCAGGATTTGAGCTATTTCCAACTAAAGAGTTATATATGTTTTTTATCGGATCAATGGCTGGCTTTATGTACCAGTTTCCAAAATTATTAACTGCGCTTAGTGTATCATTAATAGCATTAGCCGGACCCCTTGATGGATCTCCTTGGATTCCTTGCCCTGGAAGTTCATTATTATCTCGCATTTGATTGTAGTTTTTTTCGTCCATGTACTGTTGCTGATCGTTCATTTGCTGATCTGTGCGACCTGGAGCAACCTGTACTGAGTTTTTTTCAGCAATTGGCTCCTCTTGAGGAGCTTGTGGAGCTTCTTGAAAATCTTGCCCAATATCTTCAGGTTTAACCATTGGCTTAAGCGTTTGCGCTAAAAGCTGATTTTGCTGGCTAAAATGATTTAGTAAATCTTGTTGTGATAGTTCGTTTGCCATATTTTACCTAATTTCCGTAAGGGTTTTTATTGAAAAATCCACTATTGTATTTTGAAATGCCGCCCATTACAGCAGCACTTCCAAGACCTGTTAACATTCCTGACAGGTTTTTCCCTTGAGCTACCTGGCTATTGATATCCTGACCATTCATACCCATTAACATATTCCCAAGAAGACCTTGTTTTGCGTTCATGTCTTGCATTCCAAGAACACCAGAGTTTAAAGCAGTATCTTGCAATTGATTAGCGCCATAATTTCTAGCACCTTCCATTTTTTGCTGGACAGTGGCTCCGTGAGTAGCTGCCATTTGCTGAGTAGTTTGTTGGATGCCTTTATTAGCTAGTGCTTCATAGTTCTTTTGAGCAAAAGATTGATTTGGGTTGTTTATTTGGTTTTGCAAAGTTTCTACGTAGTTATTTAGTTGCGGTGTATATGCACCCTCGACCTGTGAAAGTCCAAGTGATTGTCCAATTTGACTCATTTTATAGCTCCTTTCTTAATAGTATAGCGTCGTTTGTAGCAGAAATAAACTTAAAGCCTCGTTTTAATGAAGCCTGAAGCGCTCTTTCTACATTATTGTACATCAAAGCAATTGTTGTGGATAAGTATTTGCACTTATGTATTTCTGTAGCATGTAATTCTAGGTTACTTAATAGCATTGTGCCATTTTGCTTATTTCGTTTTTCTGGGTAAATGTACATATTTTCAAGGTAGCAAAGGTCTCCACTGATGTAGTAATTACACCATCCGTGTTCATTTTCAAGAACATGCCCACCGCGCTCAATGAAGAAATTAAGCGGATTAGTATGTTTTGACGTTTGGAATTTTTGCTGGACCATTTTTAACCCCAAATACAATTTGATAACTTGATAATGAGAAACATTCTCCGCTGTTAGATGCATAATTAACAGGAATATCGCTTATTTCGAATCTGAAAGCTTGGCAATTCTTCCTAGGTATATCAATCTGAATTTGGAATACACCATCAACCATAGCGCCCGACTCGATATCGGATGGGTTTGGCTTTGTATTTATATTGTAATTACTTGAAGACAACGGATCTAGAATATATGACGTATCAGCATAAGTCTCATAATCATAGAAAAAATCAACCTTTATTTGATGTTCTGATTTGTATTTCCCTACAATTGTTAAATCATATACTTTTTGCCACCATTCTTTTCCGTTTCCTCGAATCCACGGTGAGCTTATTTTTTGTGATATTGCAATTGTTCCAAGTTTATTGTGAGACGATGTTTCGGTTAATAAATAACCGTTTGAACTTAGAGCTGTGAATTTGCCCTGATTAATTACTGCACCAACCGCATCTATATTGCTAAACCATGACCATTGAGAAAATAAATAATTAAAAACAAGTACTATTGAGCTAGACATCGTGAATCTTATTTCATTTTTAGACTCAAGAAGAGTCGCTGATGTTACTGAGTTTGAATTAAATCTTTCAACAGGTGCACCGATATAAGAAACTTGAAGTTTTCTATCTAAAAGATAGATACCTTTATCAGACATAAACATTATACCATTTGGCATTAATATGATTGATCTGTTTGAAATACACCCAACATCTGTTGTTAAAAGCTGAGGAGATATTAATCCGCTAGTGCTTCCATTGTCAGCTGGTGCATCTCCAGTGGTGTATAAAATAGAGTTTGCTTTAAAGATAAACAACCTTCCATCCATTGCCTGAAGAGCTTCTAATGAGTCCTCATTTACCCCTCGCTTATCTAGGCATGATAAATACAAACTAGTCTCTTTAAATGCAAAGCTTTCTGTTGGGGTTTTTTGAATAGACGTATAGATATTGTTATTGTCACCATTTTTAATATAGAAAATGCAATCTTGATAAAGCGCCATTGACTTAATAGACATAGCTGGAAAATGTTCAATCTGACTTGCAACTGTACCGGTATTTATGGTGTATAAAGGCTTTGAAACTGGAGCTGGGTTTGAAGATATTGTTAAGCTGTATCTCCCTGATAATCCGACTACGTTAGTTTTAAAACTGCTTGCAAGTTGAAATTCTGTGTCTGTTGAAGCTTTAATGTAAACTTCACAAATTATGTTTGATCGAACCGTAGCCAGTGGGACGTAAACATCAACCCCAATAGATTGACCAGCCGTTATGACAATAGGAGATCCGTTAACGTTTCCACCCAGTATGTTTGAAAATCTACTCACAAACTCAACACCAGAAGAATCCTTCCATGAGTAAATTGCAAGGACTTGGTAAACACTATCTGCCTTTAACGACCCAGTCCCAACCCCTGATTGTTGAATATAGGGCGCACCAATTAAATCATGTTCAGTTAATGAGACACCATCAAAGTATTGGGGGACTGATCCAGAAATAAAGCTTTTTCCAGCAACCTCAATTGATGAATTTTTTGTAGTTTGAAAATTTAAAGTAGCTCGATAGGTTTCTTTATATCCTGCGTTTCCATCGTAAAAATTTGTCGATGAGCAAAACACTAATCCGTTATCATTATAAACTTCTTGGGTTGTAAAATAACCTGGGAATAGGTTTGATGTTCCTGAAAAATAACTACTTAATCTTTTTTGGATAATGTTATTGAAAATTATATCAACGTCATATAAACCAAACACCGCTCTTGGTGCTCCTGTTTGAATATCAACTATTAGATTGGTTGCGCTCTCACCAAGAGACTGAAGAAAGTGAGCGTAGTATTTTCCATTATGGTTAAATATCTTACTCATTGGAATAAGACCATCAAAGTTATTTGTGTTTAAGATACTATTTGATTTTGGTACTTGATAATACCCAGTTGGGTTTCCGTTAGAAAGATATAAAGCATCAGTTCTTGATATTAGATAGTTATAAACAACCGCTGTTGTGTCTGATGTTGGGTAACAAGCCCAAAGACATTTTGAAACGGTTGTGCCGGTATCAAAACTAGCGTTGGTTATTGTTGTTTCTGTTGAAAAAGTCAAGCTTGTTTTTGAATATTTTCTTAATTTAAGAGTCGAAGTTGTTCCGGACTCGCTAGCTATGCTCATTAAGAAATAATTAGAATCGTAATTAAAAAGCTCTAAGTTAGCATCACTTGCTGGGGATATCGCAACAATTGTAGGCGCTATTGATCCATCTGCTGCAAATTTTAAAATATTATTACCTGAAGAAGCTTGGAGTGCTAAGAATACGCTTGTTCCATCTGTAATCATGTCAACAGTGTTTAGACAAGAACTACCACTTCCGAAACTTGTATTCTGGTGTCCTTCTAAAGTAGCAAAATCATAGCCATCAGATAAGGTAAACTGTCCCCCAGATAGTGAAAATGCCTTAATCCCCAAGGTTAACCCATCTAGAGTAGCGCCAATAAAATAGAAGCAGTCTCCTGCTGAAATTATCTTTGTGAACTTATCAGCAATATCTACACAATTAGAAACTGTGCCTAATGGTAGCTGGACTGTATTAATCACGTTGTTGTTTTTGTCCGTAAAAGTCCAATTACCGTAAATAGGTGCTGATACTGAGTAAAAAGCTGTAAATCTTCCATCCCATGTTGTTTTATAGTAACAATTGTAATTAGCCCCAGCAGCAAAAAATTCACCAAAAGATTCAGTGTTTTCTAGTTCAGCTGAACCCATATCCGAAATTTTTATAAAACTATCAGACTGGGGTAGGTATTTATAAGACGCCTTAGATGTTTGCGTTATTACATCATTCTTTCTTCTAAATAGAATAGATGTTTCTACACTATCTGAAAGAGTCGAAGATTGGTTATATCCTGGCATTTTATGAGCTGTCATGTCCCCATTAAAAACTACATTAACCATATCTTTAAAGTTTTCGGTTATAAGCTCATTTGTTTTTGTATCGGTACCTTTTACGAAGTCCACTGAAAATGTTTGTTTGTTTATAGCCATATTAAGCAATTATCCAAAATTTTAATGTTGCTGTAGCTGTTGGAGCTGGAACAATGTTTATATTTAAAGCCGTAGTTGTCCACGATGTTCTTCTGCATAAAGGAGACCCGCCAGTACTTGAAACAAAATCACAAACGAACCAACCAACAGGAACAGACCCAAGGGTATGTGGAACAGAAAAGTTTGAAGTTCCAGAGCTTATTGTTATTGAGTGAAACTCGCCTTTTGAAAATCCTAGACTTGTCGACGTTATTCCTGCGCTAACCTGAGCTTGAAGATCTGCAATTGACGTCTGGTTTGAACTTACTGTTTGTTGAAGTTTGTTGTTTTGACGAGCAACGTTTTCTTGAAACCTCTGAGTTGAAATATCGTCTAAATACTCTCTAGGTAGTTGGCTCATTTAATACCTATAAACGTCGCCAGAAGCGTCGTTCCAATCTCTTTGTACATCATTAACGACAAAAGAATGTCCTTCGTCGCGATTTTCTGTCATGATCTCAATTCGTTTAATTAGTGCTTGTTTTTGTGCCATTAATACAGTTACGTCGGATTCTTCTTTTTGAAGCATTTTAATGGCAGCATCTACTACTATATATTCCTCCCATCCATTTATGCCATCAAAGGTATCCGTATCAACTACTAATTCCGGAGAGCAGGGAACGTAATACATATTCATTTTATAAGCACCGGGAGGGCTTGGATTGAATTCGATTGAATTGTTCTTTAAATGATATCTTGGTCCTTGGATAGCGACAATTGCCGCCCAATTAGAACCATCTTGATAACGTCCACGCTCATTAAACTGATAAGGCTTAAGCGTAATAAATCTACTTGGATTGATATAAAGATCGATTCCTAAGAGCTTGTAAAAGTCAGTAGGAAGGCTGTAAATTGTGTCGGTGTTGTTTACGTTTAAAACAAATGTCGATGAATAGTAATCTTCACCGTAGGCACTTACCAAAAGATCGTAAAGCTCGGCAATTGAATTATTGATATATTGGTTAAGCTCAGAGTCTAAAATATAACCTGAGTTAACTTTGTCTGCTCTTTGTCTTGATTGTGTTCTAAGTTGGGCAAGGGTCTTTGTTCTCAAAATTAGCTCCCTTTAAATAGAAAAAAAAGGGGAGGTTTTACCCATCCCCTAACAGAATTAAGATTCTGGTGTTTCGTCGCTTTCAGACGCTTCTTGTTCTTCATAATTATCATAACACATTTTTATCAACATCATCAAAGCGCGATTGGCTTTTTCTGGTTTATTTGATTTGAATGCATCCATGATTTCTTTTACAATTTCAAGTTCAGCGGCATCCTCGTGAACCCCTGGTTCCTTTTCAGGTCCATTGGTTCCAAGATTTTTGTTAATTAAAACAGATGCAATTTTACTATGTGGGTCTAACATACCTAACATGTCTCACCTCTTAGTTTGCCACTGCAGTGTTTTTAAAATCTACATCCATGTAAATCACAGTTCCAGAAGTTAAATCCGCAG
>CAIQNQ010000073.1 GCA_903873165.1 uncultured Methylococcaceae bacterium
AGGCGTTAAAGATTCGCAGAAAATAGCGACATTTATTGAACAAGTAAATATAGGGTAAACAGGTAACAACATGACCGATAAATATAATATGCCCGATGCACGGGGACACTTTGGCCCTTATGGCGGGATTTTTGTAGCTGAAACATTAATGCCTCCGATTCAAGAGCTTAATGATGCTTATCAACGTTATATTGAAGACCCAGAATTTATTGCTGAACTTGATAAAGACTTAAAATATTATGTCGGTAGACCGTCGCCTTTATATCACGCTGAACGTTGGAGCCGTGAACTAGGTGGCGCCCAAATTTATTTAAAACGTGAAGACCTTAACCACACGGGATCTCATAAGATCAATAACACGGTTGGGCAAGCGCTACTTGCTAAACGAATGGGCAAAACCCGTATTATTGCAGAAACAGGGGCGGGTCAACATGGAGTTGCAACTGCCACTATTGCCGCCAGATTAGGCTTGGAATGCGTCGTCTATATGGGGGCTGTTGACGTCGCCAGACAATCGCTCAATGTGTATCGCATGAAATTATTAGGCGCTACAGTAGTTGCCGTTGAATCTGGTTCAAAAACCTTAAAAGATGCGCTAAATGAAGCCCTCCGAGATTGGGTAACCAATGTTGATAACACTTTTTATATTATTGGGACAGTAGCTGGCCCACACCCCTATCCTGCTATGGTTAGAGATTTTCAGTCTATTATTGGCAGAGAAGCTAAAGAACAATGTCTTGAAGCAACCGGCCGTTTACCGGATGCTTTAGTGGCTTGTGTTGGTGGTGGCTCTAATGCCATTGGCTTATTTCACCCCTTTATTGATGACGCCTCTGTAAAAATGTTCGGTGTTGAAGCGGCAGGAGATGGTGTAGCAACAGGCCGTCACTCTGCGCCCCTGTGTGCTGGTCGCCCTGGTGTTTTGCATGGGAATCGTACTTATTTAATGTGTGATGACGATGGTGAAATCATTGAAACTCACTCAATTTCAGCTGGCTTAGATTACCCTGGCGTTGGCCCAGAGCACGCTTGGTTAAAAGATACCGGACGCGCAAATTACGCAAACATTACAGACACAGAAGCCCTAGAAGGTTTTTATGCCTTAACCCGTATGGAAGGTATTATTCCGGCTTTAGAATCAAGTCACGCAATGGCTTATGCCATGAAATTAGCCCCCACTATGCGAACCGATGAGACGATGATTATTAACCTATCAGGTCGTGGCGATAAAGACATGCAAACAATGGCAAAACGTGAAGGTATAGAACTATGAGTCGCTTAGCAACCACATTTGAAGAACTTGCCAAAACCGACCGCAAGGCGTTAATTCCCTTTGTTACCGCTGGCGACCCAAGACCTGATTTTACCGTACCGTTAATGCATGCTATGGTTGAAGCGGGAGTTGATGTGATCGAATTGGGTATCCCCTTTTCTGATCCGATGGCAGATGGCCCTGTTATACAAAGAGCAAGCGAACGCGCTTTAGCTCATAAAATGAGTTTAAGACGAACTTTAGAAGTCGCCATTGAGTTTAGAAAAACCAATCAAAAAACGCCTATCGTACTGATGGGCTACTTAAACCCTATTGAAGCGATGGGGTATGAGGACTTTGCAAATGCTGCACAACGTGCTGACATTGATGGCGTTTTAACCGTGGATTTGCCTCCCGAAGAAGGCATTGAATGCAGCGCATTATTAAAAGCCCGGGGCATTGACCCCATCTTTCTATTAGCACCGAATAGCACTGATGAACGCGTTCAAAAAATGGATGCGGCGGGCAGTGGCTACATTTATTACGTTTCTTTAAAAGGCGTGACAGGTGCTGGGCATTTAAATATATCGGATGTTGAAAACAAATTACAACAAATTAAAGCCCATACCAATCTTCCCATAGCCGTTGGCTTTGGCGTAAAAGATGCGCAAACGGCTAAGGCTATTGCTAATGTCGGTGATGGTGTGGTTATTGGGAGTGCCTTGATTAGTAAAATTGAAGCCAATCTTGATAACCCTGAACAAGCGCACAAAGAAATAATTGAATTATTAGTATCTATTCGTCAAGCGATAGATAATTAAAGCCGTATCAAGTTTAAGCACATAGGAGCACGCAATGAGTTGGTTTGAAATACTACTACCCAAAACCATTAGAACTGAAGGGTCAACAAAAAAAGTCACTGTACCCGAAGGTCTATGGACTAAATGCCCTAGTTGCAACGCGATTCTTTACAATAATGAATTAGAAAAAAACCTTAGTGTCTGTCCAAAATGTGATCATCACTTACGCATATCAGCAAGAACACGCTTAAATATGTTTCTGGACACATCTGGTCGTAAAGAAATTGGCAAAAACATTAAACCAGTCGATCCTTTAAAATTTAAAGACACCAAGAAATACCGAGATAGAGTCATACTGGCTCAAAAACAAACGAAAGAAACCGACGCGCTCGTTGTTATGCAAGGCAAACTAGAAGGTCTTGATATTGTTGCTGCCGCGTTTGACTTTAATTTTATGGGCGGCTCAATGGGTTCAGTCGTAGGTGAACGCTTTGTCCGAGGCGTCAATCGAAGTGTTGAATTAGGCATTCCATTTATTGTCTTTACGGCGAGTGGTGGCGCGAGAATGCAAGAGTCTTTGTTCTCGTTATTCCAAATGGCAAAAACCAGCGCGGCATTAACTAAATTATCTGAAGCAGGCATTCCTTATATCTCATTTATGACCGACCCTACCATGGGCGGAGTTTCAGCAAGTCTAGCGATGCTAGGTGACATTAATGTGGCCGAACCTAATGCTCTAATTGGTTTTGCTGGCCCTCGTGTTATTGAACAAACGGTACGAGAAAAATTGCCAGAAGGTTTTCAGCGCAGTGAGTTTCTACAAGAGCATGGCGCGATTGATATGATCATCAATCGCAGAGATATTCGCACTAAAATTGCCAGTATACTGACCTTACTGACAGCCGCTAAATTAGAGAAAGATGTCTTATTTCCTCCAACCTCAATATCTGTAGAAGATAGCAGCACTAGTGAGCCAAGCTCAGCACCTGCAGAAGCATAAAAATCTGAACACTCAGACAATGATGCGCTTTAACACGCTAAAAGGCTGGTTGGATTGGCAAGAAAACTTCCATCCTCTTGCAATAGATTTAGGGCTAGATCGGGTTACGCGAGTTTATCAAGCCTTAAACCAAAACCAAACAAAACCAATTACTATCACGGTAGCTGGCACTAATGGCAAAGGCTCTTGTGTCGCATATCTTGAGGCCATTTACAAAGCGCAAGGTTATCGAGTGGGTACCTACTCATCACCGCACATCCTTAAATATAACGAACGCATAAAAATAAATGGTGAACCTGTTTCTGATGAGCTTATTTGTGAAGCATTTGCCAGAATAGATGCAGTAAGAAACGACACCTCACTCAGTTATTTCGAGTTTGGTACCTTGGCAGCCCTTAATATTTTTCAAAATGCTAATTTAGATGTACAACTCCTTGAGGTTGGCTTAGGTGGTCGTCTTGATGCCGTTAATATTGTCGAACCAGATATCGCATTAATTACCAGTATAGGTATCGATCATGTCGATTGGTTAGGTGCTACTCGAGAGGCGATAGGCCAAGAAAAAGCCGGCATTTTTAGAAAAGATATACCCGCCATTGTAGGTGACCTCAACCCTCCCAAATCGCTCATAGAAACTGCGCATAATAAAGCGGCGCAACTGTATTTAATAGACGCAGACTTTACCTATAAAAAACAAGGGGCATTGTGGGAATGGACGGCAAACCAACGCCACATTTGTAATATCCCTGAGCCAGGCCTTAAAGGCGAACATCAATACCGAAATGCTTCAGCAGCCATTTTGGCGGTAGATTTATTATCTAAACAATTACCTATTGATGATACCGCTATAAGAAATGGCATTAAAAATATCCATTTACTAGGTCGCTTTCAACTAATTAATGATAAAATCCCAATCCTGTTAGATGTAGGTCATAATCCTGAGGCTGTAAAGACTTTAGTTGATTTTTTAACGATGACTTTTCCTAACAAAAAGATACACGCTATTTTTTCAATGATGAAAGATAAAGATATTGCCAGCGTGCTTGAAATTATGAACCCTATTATCTACGATTGGTTTTTTACGCCATTAAGCAATCCTAGAACCGTACCTGAAGCCACGATGCGAAATATATTTTCTCAGAGTTCAGTTTCTAGAGTTTCTTTTGGTTATAAAGATTTTAATGCTGCATTCCAGGCTGCACAAAGTCAGGCGCAAGCAGAGGATTTACTACTCGTTTTCGGATCTTTTTTTCTAGTATCTGAATGTTTAAATGAATTTAAAAAGCATGAGTTAACAAAATGAATCAAGAGTTAAAACAACGCTTAATGGGTGCAATAGTTGTTACTGCATTGGCTGCCATATTCATTCCTATGTTATTTGATGACCCCATAGACAAAGGCGGTCAATCGGTAACTGAACTCCAAATTCCGCCACCACCTAGCCACCTAGAAGCAACCTCTAGTAAACTTCCGAATAGCACCAAACAGGTTTTTGAAACACCTGACTCAGAATCTGAAACCATGATTAACGCAAACGAAGAAATGGATACTTCTTCTGAATCGTTTCCACCCTCTGAAGTTTCTCCTGAAGACGAAGCTTTACCTGAGACCGTTCAAGAGTCATCTCAAAAAACCACTAAAAAAAACAGACAGAATGAAAATAACATCACTTTAGATACCGGCGTGATTGATGAAAAAAATCGAGTCATTACCCCTAAAAATACTCGTCAAGTTATTAAACCAAATCCAGTTGAACAAGAACCCGTAATAATAAACGAACCAACGTCTAAAGAAGTACCAACAAAGCCAACTCCCCCTACCCCAAAGACTGTAGTAAAAAGCCCAGCACCCATCACTAACGGTAACACAGAAACATCCGCTAGTAATCCAGTGAAAGTCAAAACCGAATTGAGTCGTTGGACGCTACAAGCCGGTAGTTTTAGTAAAAAAGAAAATGCAGTTGCGTTATTGGAAAGCCTAAAGAAACAAGGTTTACCAGTAACTCTTGATACGGTGAATGGCCCTAATAACAGCCCCTTTTATAGACTAAGAGTAGGGTCTACGCTCGATAAAAAAACCGCCTTAGAAATGAAAGCAAAATTAGATAATCAAAAAATCCCATCTTTAATGATATCTGAATAATAATTTAACGATAGCTAACAAACTTAAATACAAAATAAAATTATGTGTGGTATTGCTGCAATTGTTTCACATCAAGCCGTTAACCAAGAACTGTATGATGCTTTAACTGTTTTACAACATCGAGGTCAAGATGCGGCAGGCATTGTGACTTGTGAAGGTGCGCGGTTGCATTTACGGAAAGATAATGGCTTAACTCGTGATGTTTTTAACAACGCACAGATGCTTAAATTAAGAGGGAATATGGGCATTGCGCATGTTCGATACCCTACTGCTGGATGTACAAGCTCTGCAGAAGCTCAACCCTTTTATGTTAACTCACCCTTTGGTATAACTCTTGCGCACAACGGGAATCTAACCAATACTGAAGAATTAAAAATAGCTCTATTTGTTGAAGATCAACGCCACATTAACACCGATTCTGATTCAGAGGTGCTTTTAAATGTTTTTGCTCATGAATTACATATTCTCGGCAAACTGGACTTAAGCGTTGAAGATATCTTTGAGGCGGTACGTGGCGTGCATCGTCGTTGTCGTGGGGCTTATGCCGTTGTGATAATGATTGCAGGTGCTGGGATATTAGGCTTTAGAGACCCGCACGGCATCAGACCCATCGTTTTCGGAGAACGTAAATCAGAAGCAGGAACAGAGTTTATGATTGCCTCTGAAAGTGTCGCTCTTGACGTATTAGGTTTCGATCTTATCCGCGATATAGAGCCTGGCGAAGCTATTTTTATCGAGGCATCAGGCATACTTCATACTGAACAATGTTCGGAAGTAGTTGACCACTGTCCGTGTATTTTTGAATATGTTTACTTTGCTCGCCCCGATTCAATTATTGATGATATATCGGTTTATAAAGCCAGACTTCGTATGGGTGACAAACTGGCGGCTAAAGTCCTTAGAGAATGGCCTGATTATGACATCGATGTCGTCATTCCCATTCCGGATACCAGTAGAACTGCTGCTCTACAAATGGCCAATAAATTGGGTGTTAAATTTAGCGAAGGCTTTATGAAAAACCGCTACATCGGTAGAACCTTTATTATGCCGGGTCAAAAAATGCGCGAAAAGTCTGTTCGTCAAAAACTAAACGCTATTGATCTTGAATTTAATGGTAAAAATGTTTTACTCGTTGATGACTCTGTCGTTAGAGGCACAACCTCCGCTCAAATCATCCAAATGGCGCGTGATGCCGGTGCTAAAAAAGTATACTTTGCCTCAGCGGCTCCCCCGGTTCGTTACCCAAACGTTTATGGTATTGACATGCCTGCTGCCAATGAACTCATCGCTCATGACCGTACCGAAGATGAAGTGTGTGAGGCTATTGGTGCAGATCGTTTAATCTATCAAGATTTAGATGATTTAATTGAAGCTGTGCGCAAAGGCAACCCCAAAATAATGCATTTTGATACGTCATGCTTTAGCAAAGAATATATCACGGGAGATATTGATGATGCGTATCTTGAAAGAACAGAAGCGTTAAGAAATGATAACGCTCAAGCGGAGCGTAACTCAGAAAAATCAATTATTGAGATGCTTTAATTATGACTGATACTGACTGGAAAGATTATTCACTAGAAACCCAAGCCATTAGAGCGGGTCATCATCGCACTTCAGAAGACGAACATAGCATCCCCATATTTACAACGTCCAGTTATGTCTTTAAAAGTGCCGAAGATGCTGCCTTAAGATTTACCGGTAAAATACCTGGAAATATTTACTCAAGGTTTACCAATCCGACCGTTAATGCTTTTCAAGAAAGATTAGCTTTTATGGAAAAAGGCGAGCGCTGCCTGGCTTTTTCATCAGGCATGGCTGCGATTATGGCAGTTGGCATGGGCTTATTGAAAGCAGGCGATCATGTTGTCTGTTCACGCAGTGTATTTGGGAATACGGTCTTAGTTTTTCAGAACTACTTTGCAAAATTTGGTGTTGAAACCGATTTTGTGGATTTAATTGATACCGCAGCTTGGGAAGCCGCAATAAAGCCGAACACGCGGTTTTTATTTTTAGAAACACCCTCTAATCCCTTAATTGAAATTGCCGACATTCAAGCATTAGCCGATATTGCTCATGCTCATAATACGCTTTTAATAGTTGATAATTGCTTCTGTACACCTGTTCTGCAAAAACCTTTTGAACTCGGTGCAGATATTGTTATCCATTCAGCGACTAAATATATCGATGGACAAGGCCGCTGTGTAGGAGGGGCTGTCATCGCCAGCGATGAAATTATTGAGAAATATATTTACCCTTATTTAAGAACCGGTGGTGCTACCATGAGTCCTTTTAATGCTTGGGTATTTTTATCAGGCTTAGAAACCCTAGTGATTCGGATGAAAGCGCATTGTGATAATGCTTTTGAGCTGGCAAAATGGCTAGAGCAGCAAGCAAATGTCGCCAAAGTTCACTACCCTGGTTTAACCTCTCATGCACAACATGACTTAGCCAAGACCCAACAAAGTCACTTTGGTGGTATAGTTAGTTTTGAGTTAGTAGCCGGCAAAGATCAGGCCTGGAAATTGATTGATTCAACCAGAATGATTTCAATCACCGCTAATTTGGGTGATGTAAAAACGACTATTACTCATCCAGCCACTACAACTCACGGCAGACTCAGTGCAGAGGCAAGAGCAGCAGCGGGTATTAAAGATGGCTTGGTTCGCATATCGGTAGGGCTTGAGGCCATCGAAGATATTAAAAATGACCTCATAAAGGGTTTAACCTAATTAACTTAACAATCAATTTGCAGAAATTTAATGATAGAAGTAGATGTACTTTGTGTTGGTCACGCATCATACGACTTAATATTCTCAGTTGATCATCACCCTAATAATGATGAGAAAATTTCTGCCAATGTTTTTTTAAGTTGTGGCGGTGGGCCAGCCGCTAATGCGGCAGTCCTATGCTCAAGACTTGGTTTTAATGCCGGCTTTTCAGGTTATTTAGGCATCGATTTATTTGGTGAAAATCATTATCAAGAGTTGATAAATGAAACGGTTAATACTCAATTAATCAATCGAGATAACAACCCCACGCCGCTATCCACTATTCTAGTTAAACCAGATGGCAGCCGAGCTCTCATTAATTACAAAGGCGACACGAAACCTTTGACGGCAGATGCGGTCAATTATTCAGCGGTCTCAACTAAAGCCGTGTTATTTGATGGACACGAACTTCAGTTATCTTTGTCTTTACTTGACCATATCCGAACGAAAAATATTCCTAGCGTTTTGGATGCAGGCTCGGTTCATGAAGGCACTTTAAATTTAATGGATAAAGTGGATTACTTAGTGTGTTCAGAGAAATTTGCCTTAGCGTTTGCCAGTAATGAATTTAATGCCTTAGTCAGTTTAGCTAAAATAGCACCCAATGTAATTATTACTCTGGGTGAGCGAGGTCTTATTTGGCAACGAGACCAAGAAAGAGGTTATTTAGATGCTTTTAAAATAAACGCCATTGACACAACGGGCGCAGGTGATGCCTTCCATGGTGCTTTTACTGCAGCATTAACAACTAACATGGCTTGGCTAGAGATTTTGCAATTTGCCAGTGCTGCAGGCGCGATATGCTGTACAAAAATGGGTGCTAGACTTGGATTACCGTCAAAACATGAACTTGATAGCTTCTTAAATTCAGCCTCTATTTAATTTAAAAATTTAATATAAATACAATTATCTAGGATAAGATATAGTGTCATATAAATTTGCTATATTTAATTAAAATAAACCCATAAGACAGACGAGTAATTGAACCACCTATAAATTGAACGACTCTCACTCATGACTACTGTACATAATAAGTCGTTTACTCTATGGAGCCTATAATGAATTCTTCTACTAAACCAACTAGTTCTATATCACAGATAAGCATTATATTTATAATCATTGTCGCGATTATCGCTGGCGGATGGGGTCTATCGATCTATGAAGCATCAAAAACCCCGCAATCAGACGATAAAGAATCGATTGTTGAAGGAGAAAATGCTTTAAACAATGGTCATTACCGTGAAGCTAAACGCATTTTTGAAGAAGAACTGCGCATAAACCCACAAAACCAACAAGCAATATGGGGTTTAAAGATAACGCATCTTAAAGAAATGATGGGGCAAGCTGAGTTTAAAGAAACCATTGAGCCACTTTATGAAAAAGATCCCAATAACGCAAGTATTAATCTATTATTAGGTGAAAGCCATTTAAGAACTAAACAGTTTGATAAATCAATTCCCTACTTTGAAAAAGCCATATTAGAAAATCCAAGGTTAGCTGAAGCCCATAATGATTTAGCGATTGCCTATATGCACATCGGTGATTATGAAACTGCCAAAATTGAATTTTTAAATGCTATCGATAATTCTCCAACACCCAAATATCGCAACAACTTGGGTGCAATATATATCAAACAACAAAAGTTCGAAGAAGCCATCAAAGAGCTTGGTAAGAATAAAGAATATCCATTTTCAGCACTTGAAAGTGCTAAAATTTATTGGCGTCTCGAATACTTAAGCCAAGCATCTACCTATCAAAGTCAAGCCATTGAGTGGTTAAACGACAAAGCCATTATGGCAAAAACCGAAAATCAGGAGCCTTGGCTATTTGAGATCACTCCAGACAATCCTATTGAGCTTTACAGCCCAGAAGAAAAAAAGAGTTATGCTTATTTTTGCCGTTCTATCAGTTTATATCTTGAAGGCGACAAAATGGGGGTTGAAAATGATCTAAAGAAATTGGCTGAATTAACACCTACTCGATCCAGTAATTTTGCCTTACTTTTAAGTAATACGCTCGATAAATTAGTAGCCGCCAATCCTAATTATTCTGATGAAGTGGCTGTTTATAGAAAATTATATTTATAAAGTTACCTATATTCTAATTCGTGACTTCAATATTCTATCTACCGGCAAAAATTCGCGCCATTGCGTTCCTAGGCTTACTTCTATTAGCACTTTCTATTTTGGGTGGTATGATTTGGCGCAACCTGCATCATTTTGAAACTGTTTTATCTTATGTTAATTATTCCCATCGCATCCAAAGCATTTCTGTAGACTTACAACAATCATTAATTGGTTTTATTACTGAAACCACTACAGAATCTCAACCTATTGTTTTAACTAAAACATTAACTGAGATGCAAACGTTAATAGACGACAATCTTTACTTATCTCCATCCACGAAAAATAGATTAGAAACCGTAAAAAATCTGCTTTCAAATATCGATAAATTAGAAAAAGAACAAAATAATACCAAATTAATCCAAGCGGTTAAGTTGATGACTCAAACCTTAGAGGAAGAAGGCTTAAGAAGAGAAACGCTTTTAGAAGATATAAACTTTGATACCCAAACAGAGCTTTATATTGCACTGATTACTTTTACCCTAATTTTAACAGGTGCTATGTTATTCTTACACTTTAGAATTCTGCATCCTCTTAATGATTTAAGACACTTATTGGACAGACTCACTGAAGAAAATTACACACCTATTAAGACCGATCATTTAGACCCGTTATTATTTCCGGTTTTTAACAGTTATAACGAAATGGTCTTACATTTAGCAGAATTAGAAGAAGCGCAACAACGTTATGCACTATCGCTACAACACGAAGTTCGCTTGGCAACTCAAGCCTTATTAGAACAACAATACAGTCTTGCCAGAACGGAACGACTCGCTGCGATTGGAGAGGTCGCTGCGGAACTAGCTCATGAAATACGCAATCCATTAGCAGGGATACAAATGGCTTTTAGTAATCTGAAACGAGAAATAAATGATGACAGCCAATCAGAAAGAATGGAGCTCATCGGCAATGAACTAAAACGGCTTGGACACTTACTTAATGACATGCTTGACCAAAGTAGACATTCTCCAGAAATTGCTACTGACTTTGATATCACAACGTTAATTCAAAATTTAATGGCATTAACTCGTTATCAAATTACAGAAACCATTGAACTCGTTAATGACTCGCCCAATCGCTTGGAAGTACATTTACCAGAAAGCGGTATCCGTCAGGCTTTACTCAATTTAATTCTAAACTCTGCTGATGCCCTAGGAAATAACTCTGGCATCATTCGTATTAAAATACATGCGGAGTCTGATTTATTGTGTATTGAAGTTTTTGATAATGGACCAGGATTCTCTCAAGATATGCTTAATTATGGTATAAGACCCTTCAGAACCAGTCATCAAGATGGAACTGGCTTAGGTTTAGCCATGGTACAAAGATTTGTAAAAGATATTGATGGAAAAATTAAGCTCAGTAATATAACCCCCAAAGGCGCTTGTGTTTCTATTTTATTACCCCGTGCCTGCTTAATTAATAATAAATTATGATAGAAACGTTACTCATCATAGAAGATGAAAAACTGCTTGGAACGGAACTATCTCGCCATTATCGTTCACATGGCTGGGAAGTCATCTTAGCAAAAACTTTAGAAGAAGCAAAAAACCTCATACTAAAGGAGCGCATTGAACCCCTATTAATTCTTTCTGACATGAATTTACCTGATGGTAATGCCTTGGATTTTATGGAGTCCATAAAGAAACATGTTAATTATACGGAATGGTTATTTCTAACGGGTTACGGTAGTGTACCCGATTCAGTGAGAGCACTTCGATTAGGTGCTTATGATTTTTTGGAAAAACCTTGTGATTTAGAACGGCTAGACTTAGTGGTAACCAGTGCAACGCGTAGTGCATTAATGCAACGCAGAGTCATAGACCAAACTACACAAGGCTATCGCCGCTACTCACCTGAAGCCTATTTAGGACGAAGTGAACAAGCACACACTATTCGCGAATTACTCACTAAACTCACAAAAGTCCCTTTTAGTGCCCTCATTATTGGGGGTGAAAGTGGCACCGGGAAAGGCTTAACCGCACGTATACTGCATTATGGTGGACCTAGAGCCCAACACCCTATGATTGAAGTCAATTGTGCGGCCTTACCTAGAGAACTACTTGAGTCTGAATTATTTGGTCATGAACCCGGCGCATTTACTGGCGCCTCAGGCAGACATCGCGGCTTACTTGAACAGGCAGATGGCGGCACACTCTTCATGGACGAAATTGGTGAAATGCCCTTAGATCTACAAGCTAAATTATTAAAAGCCATTGAAGATCATAAATTTAGACGCTTAGGTGGAGAAAAAGAAATCAATGTTGACGTCCAAATAGTCGCCGCCAGCAATCGTGACTTAGAACTCATGACCCGAGACGGCGGTTTTCGAGCAGATTTATATCATCGCCTCAGTGTATTCAAAGTCATATTGCCACCATTACGCGAGGCCATTGAAGATCTTAATGAATTAGTCCCACTCTTTGTTGCAGAATATAATGCTAAAGCAGGTCGCCAGGTAAAGAATATTCCAGACGAAGTATGGCAAAAACTGCGGAGTCATCACTGGCCTGGCAATGTCAGAGAATTACGAAACGTCATTGAACGCTGTGTACTTTTTTCTGATGGCCACGTTTTTCCGCTCCAGTGGTTGCAACTCCCTAGTCAAATTCCAGTCATTGCACCGAAAGAAATCACGTTGGAATTAACGGGCGAAACCCAAAACCAAGCTAAAGCCCATCAACAAGGCATTTACTTACCTCTGGATGGTAGTATGGCGCTAGATGATATGGATCGATTTATCATCAAAACCGCATTAGATAGAGCCGACAACAACCTAACTGCCGCTGCAAGAGACCTAGGAGCCACCCGAGAAACATTAAGATATCGAGTCAGAAAATACCATCTAAAAACAGTTGATTAATCGTATTTTATGTACTTAAAACGCGGATCATCTGGTATGCCCTCTAAAGCACCTTCTTCTTTACTGGGCTGCCACATGATGACCGATTCGATCTTATGCGCAAGCTCAAAATCTTTATTGGTAATGCCTTTTGCGGCATGATTCATTAACTTAACAATGACAAAAGCATAAGACACCGTTAAATCAGGATGATGGAAAGCCGCTTCTGCCAAATGCCCTACGGTATTGACAACCATCAAAGTTGCTTTCCAGCCACTCGTTTTGTATTTACGCCGTATCCAACCATTTTCTAAATACCAATGAGGCAACTCATTTTTCAAGCGCTCTTCAACCTCTTCTATACTATAAGTTTCTTCATTACTACGCTCTCGCCATCCCATAAACTCACCTTTTTAGACGTTGCTTAAAATTATTTAAAGTGAATTAGACGGTATCCACCTAATTTTCTTGTGCGTTCTATTGTCATTCCTTATTCATTAGGCGCAATGTGTTTGTGTAGAAATTCGGGCGCAAAATCGGCTCCGTTAGGCCAAGATAGCGTGTGTCCTTCTAATTCAAAGGACTTGAAAAACTCTTTATTTTTTAAAGGTTCAAATACCTGACCATACAGTTCAGAAGCTAAATCAACTTCACCTGCTGTACCGTCATTAAATGCCAACCAAACAGTATATTTGCCACAATATTTTGCATTTATAACATGAAGAAACATAACTTTATTCCAATGGTTCAATTTTAGACAACGGCTTTCTGTCAATAGCGGCTTGCCAGTTAGCCATTAATTCTTCTTGATGAAGTACATACCAATCAAGAACAGCACTTAGTGCTCTTCTCGGAAAACTGCCAGTAACAACTCCCGTCCCAGCTTACTTATCTAAGTATTTTGTATGTCTTAAATAGTAGCATCCTATCAGGTTTTAGTCCTTGTGCAAGAAACATCGATAATGTTTCGGTTGTAGGAAATATCCGTTCTCTATATTCGGGTAGAACCATTTCTGTTGTATTTAATAGTTAGGAGGATGTGAGCTGATTAAAAAAACTAAAGGCGTCACAAACACTTGAGTGATGTTTGATTCGTTGTTGTTTAGTCTTGGTAGAGAGGTTAATATACATAAGAAGCAGGGGTAGGTGTTTACGATTGTTTGGTAACTTAAGTTTATTATCTTAACCGCTTTTCTTTTTTAATTCATTGGTTTATGTTTTAAGTAAGTGCCATTCCACTCTGAGCCCGTTCAGCTTTAAGTCCCAACTTTGCTATTTAGTTCCAGTTATAATAAAAACTTCACCATCAGGGTCTGTCAAAAAATCAAGATGCCCCCCTAAATCCGTACCATCCAGCACAACGTTTTTCGTCACTGAAACGTTAGTTTGATAACCCTTTAATTTAAGCTTTTCTTCTGCAACTCCTGCTTCGTCAGCATCATTTTTCACTACTATTTTGATGGTGTCTGTCATTGTTACATCCTATTGTTTGTCTATGGAAAGAGATTGATAAAGCGGGTTAATCGTTGCATCAAGTAATTGGTCAGAAAGTAATTTTTTCAGTTCATCTCCTGTTGTTGCCGATTTGATTTTAGCATTTACTGAAGTAGTAAATATAAGTGGATTTATAATCTTAGCTTTATTAATTAATTGACTAAGCGTTTCAGTACCAATAACACCCGCACCGTTGGATACGTAAGCTACTATTTTGTCAATTTCTTGTTCTTCACTCGTAATTTCCGCTGTTGCTTGCGATACATATTTAGCAACTTCAGTACTAACAGCCGCATCAGATGAAACACCAGGGATCGTTGCATTACCACTGCCACTATCCACCTTCACTGCTTCAATTTTTGCTGTAGTATTTTGTTCTGCTGCTTTTCTAACTAACGCCAGTCCATTGTAAAAAGACCCTGAATCTTTATAGTTTTGAACATCATCAAGAGCAATCTCAACAGGATAAGAATCTACACATAAATAGAGTAATTTTTCTAAAATGTCATGCTTTTTACTAATTAAATCGGCTTCGATTGCACTGACAAGAGTTTCTCCTAGCGCATTCCTATAAGTGGTTTCATTGAAGATTGATCTGGAGGCATTTGTGCCAGTTGCTGCCGCTGACAAAGCCTTAGCTGCAGCAACTCCCGCAACACTAGCTCCAGCAGTCAATCCAGCCGTTCCCAATCCAAGCAACATATTAATGTCTACCTCAGTTGATTTAATTCCACCCAAATGAGTTGAAATTACGAGATCAGATAAACGTAGCGAAGCACCAATAAGTGCGTTTCTTGCTCTTTCTCTTTCTGTGAATGTTGTTGGAGGTTTACCTTTTATATTCCTGGAATCAGGTGGAGTTCCGTCGGTACAAGAATTTGTAGAATTTTCTACTTTAGCCGCCTTCTCATAATAGCCACCATAAGTATAGGGGTTAAGCTGTAAAACTAATGAGCCAACAACTGGTCTATAAAGGTTTCTTATACTATATTCGGTACAATCTGGACAGCTTTCTAGTTTCATTTTAAACTTCTGTTGCGGGTCATGAACACCATTATGATCAAACCCAATATCATAATTAAAAATATCAGGGGGTCTATAATCCCCCCCACAACCACTTATAAAAGACGTAATTAAAATTAATCTTGCAATAAATTTCATTTTAGTTCCTTGCTTATGTTTGCGTCGAATTTAAGGTATCGGCACTTTAACGCTATCTAAGAATGCCTATCCATTTTACCCAAAGCTTAGGTGCATTTTTTAAAATCGTCGGGAGCTATCGCCTTTGCGACCAACGAGAGAACCCTTGTAGTACACCCCACCCCCTCAAAAGCACCCACTAACCCAAATTATCCAATTACCCGATGCTACCGCGACTCTTGAAACCCATAAAACCGATCAGTCCAGAAAGGAATAACCAGACAGTACCAGGGAGCGGAACGGCGGCAACATCACCCATGCGAACAGCCCATGCGGCGAGCTGGTAACCACCCTTACTGGCGATAGACTGATAGCCGTAGAAGGTATTGAAAAACCACGCATCCTCTTGAGAGGCCGAGTACTCACTACTCAACCAGTATGAATAATCTTGAACATTATAAAATAAGTTATAATCTGCGTTATGAATTACGGAAATTCTAATATCTCCGACACCACCGAGTTGGTTATAAAACAAATCCCCCAGTTGGCTAGTAGCAACATATCCAGTTAGCATATCTATCGAAGCAACTTCTGTCGTTGGCAATTTCCAATCCGTATAGCCACCTAAGCGCAAATTGTTTGCCCAGGCTTGTGCGCCCCACCAAGTCATCAGCCCATTACTTGCATTAAAGTCTGCGGCAGTCAGACCGTATATACCATTTGGATCCACACGATTCGGCGTCTCATGAATCACCCCACCATTAGCCGAAATAATCTGACTGATTAAATTCGGATTACTGGCCGCTTGGGTTTGAAACAAATTGGCATCAGCCGCCCAAGTAATGTTGTTAACAGTGTCGTACACCATATCCGTGCCACGTGCCACTAAAGCGGCTTGCGTGGGAGGTGTAAAACTTAAACCTAGAAGAATTAGTGCTACTATTTTATGATTCAAATTTATTTCCTTTTGATGTGTCAAAAGTTAATGATGTCAATAGGCTTGAGTTTCTATCAGCTTGAGGATTACCCCTGGCTATCAAGAAACAATTTCTTTAAAATTTTCCTAAATAAACAGGCTAAGTAATCAAAAACACACCCTAAAAACCCATAATGCTATACTCAATTTGTTTAGGTATAATGGTCTTGCGGTAAAACTGTGCGGTAAAACCAAACTACACTTTGTTGGGCAAAATATATTCCATTATATTTTGTGTGTCAATATCTAAATCACTTCTATTTAGGTATTTTTTACACAGTGAAAACATCTATAGCAATGACTTCTTAAAACTAAGCTAAAAATAATCTAAACCTAACGGTTTCATGTCACAATGATTTTATTTTCGTGAGACAAAACTTCAATTATCTTGTTTGCATCTGTATGGCTTCGATCTATTAAGACATCTAACCCAACTTAATTTCCATGTTTTGGTGTCATCCTCCTTTCCTGCCCATCCAGCTTTTGATAGAATAACTCTTGAGACGTCAAATATCGCCCCAAATTAACTGTGTATTCAAAGCCTTCATGGTCTGAGGATAATCGTAACTTATTAATGCATTTCCTTAATGACATTATAGTTTCGGAACTAATGCCCCCTTTAACGGCTTTCGATATTCTAAATCCATAAAACGATAAAGAATACCTGGAAGATAAACTGAGTATTCTGGATGTTAAGTCGCGAAATAGCACCGATAATATGTATCAAATTGAAATACAGTTGGTAAACTTTGCTAATATAAAGTAACGTATTCTCTACATCTAATCCTTTTATGAAATTCTATACCTTTATATTCCTTAGTATTTACCTTACCTTATTAGGTTGTGGTCAACCGGGCGCGCTTTATATGCCAAGCAAACCCGTTCCCGTCAAAACAGGATCCAACCCAAATACTCAATCTGCTCCCATCAAACATAACGCTACGGAATAAACATAATGGATTATTTTAACTACCAACAAGATGAACTTTTTGCCGAAGATATCGCTGTTCAGGATATTATTTATAAATATGGCAGCCCTTGTTATATCTATTCAAGAGCAACAATTGAACGCCATTGGCAAGCCTTTGACCAAGCATTTGGCAGCAATGCGCATTTAATATGCTATGCCGTTAAAGCTAACTCAAATATTGCTCTCCTTAATGTACTGGCTCGTTTAGGTTCAGGTTTTGATATCGTCTCATTGGGGGAACTCATGCGGGTTATTAAAGCTGGGGGCGATCCTAAAAAAGTAGTGTTTTCTGGCATAGGTAAACGCGAAGACGAAATTTTATCCGCCCTTAAATTAGGCATTCGCTGTTTTAATATTGAAGTGTCTGGTGAACTGGATAGAATTAACCAAATAGCCCAACAATTAAATGTTATCGCCCCAGTTTCATTTCGGGTCAATCCAGATGTGGATGCAAAAACGCATCCTTATATTTCCACTGGCCTAAAGGAAAACAAATTTGGTATAGACATTAACCAAGCTCTAGCCGAATATCGTCGCGCGGCTAGTATGTCTAACATTAAGGTCGTCGGCATAGATTGTCACATCGGTTCTCAACTCACTGAAACACGTCCATTTTTAGATGCGCTAGATAAAATAGTAGACTTGGTTAGAACTTTATCGAACGAAGGCATCCATTTGCATCATCTGGATTTAGGTGGCGGTCTAGGTATCCGTTATAACAAAGAAACCCCACCAGAACCCGCTGAATACATCAAAGAAATTTTAGAACGACTAGGTGATACTGATTTCGAAATATTATTAGAGCCGGGTCGAGCAATCGTTGGTAATGCGGGTATTTTAGTCACTCAGGTTGAGTATCTAAAACCTACAGAACATAAAAACTTCGCCATAGTCGATGCTGCCATGAATGATCTTGTTCGACCTTCTCTTTATAATGCCTGGCAAGAAATCATTCCAGTTAGCCTAATCAGTACTGCAATAGAAAAAGAATGGGACATTGTTGGCCCAATATGCGAGACAGGTGATTTTCTAGGAAAACAACGCTTACTTAAATTAAGCGCAGGGGATTGTTTAGCCATACGCTCTTCTGGAGCCTACGGTTTTACGATGAGTTCTAACTACAACTCCAGACCTAAAGTTGCCGAAATAATGGTTGATGGCAGCCAAACTCATTTAATCAGAGAGAGAGAAACTATAGATCAACTCTGGACAGGTGAACATCTACTACCTTAAATATTATTAATTCAACTAGACTTAACTCTCTAAAAATAAAGTGCTTATAAACTTCACAAAAATGCAAGGTATCGGTAATGACTTTGTAGTCATTGACGCTATTAACCAAGCCATATCCTTAACCGCTGAAAATATCCAATTTATGGCGGATCGTAAATTTGGTATTGGCTTTGATCAATTACTGCTGGTTGAAAAAGCCAGCACTGAAGCCAGTGACTTCAAATATCGCATTTTTAATGCTGATGGGAGTGAAGTAGGGCAATGCGGGAATGGAGCACGCTGTTTCGCTCGCTTTGTACGTGACAAAAGCCTATCTGATAAAAATCCAATTACTGTCGATACTAACTCAGGTCCTCTAAGCCTTTATTTTAATGCCGATGATTTGATCACTGTTAATATGGGGATACCCAAGCATAATCCTGTGCAAATCCCAATGCTTGCAGAGCAAGAGTTATTAAATTATCAACTTAATATTGATGATAAAACCATTGATTTTGGCGCGGTATCAATGGGAAACCCTCATGCTGTTATACAAGTCAATGATATATCATCAGCACCTGTAGCTGAGTTAGGAAAGATACTCGAATCTCACCCTGTGTTTCCTGAACGAGCTAACATTGGCTTTATGCAAATCATCAATAAGCACACCATCAAACTTCGAGTTTATGAAAGAGGCGCTGCAGAAACTCTGGCCTGTGGCAGCGGTGCTTGTGCAGCCGTAGTGATAGGCATAGAGCAAGCTTTACTCGATCCAGAAGTGGATGTTGAACTTCCCGGGGGACACCTAAAAATCAGTTGGAGTGGCAGAGGTCAATCAGTACTAATGACTGGCCCAGCAACCACTGTTTACAATGGAATAATAAACCTATGAGAGAACAAAAGAACACGTTAACCTCTGCACAAGTAGAAAACTACTTAAGTCAACATACAAACTTCTTTCATGATCATTTACACCTGTTAGAACAAATCAGTATTCCTCACCCCAGTGGTTCTGCAGTATCTCTTATTTCAAAACAATTAGAGATTTTTAGAAATAAACATCAGGAATTAGAAAACCAGCTCAATGATTTAATTGACATAGCCAGAGAAAATGACAATTCTCTCATTCGCTTGCACAAATTAACACTTGCTTTACTTGAAGCTTCCAGCATTGAAGAAGTCATCACTAATCTTGAGGTAGTCTTCACAGAATATTTCTTTACCGACTTTGTCGCTTTAAAAATAATAAAGGACTGTTATGAGCCTGCGACAGCAAGCTATTTCATTGAGCCTAACAGCAAAGAATTATTGCCGTTTCTTAAAGAGCTGACTAGTAACCAACCCAAATGTGGTCGCCCCACTATTACTCAAGCAAAAATTTTATTTGGCTCATCCGCATTAGACGTCAAATCATGGGCCATCATACCGATGAGCTTTACTGAACTTGATGGGCTTTTAGCAATAGGTAGTCGTGAAAAAGACCGCTTTCACCCGAGTATGGGGAATTTATTTTTAACTCAAATAAGCGAAGTGGTAGGCACGCGCTTAATTTCTTTATTGCGGATCAGAAGTGATGCACATTAATGCGGATCAACAGTTAACTGACTTCATTACACAACTTACTTTTGAAAAACGCGCGTCTTTACACACCATAAAAAACTATAAAAGAGACATTAGTCAAATCGAACAATATTGCACAAAAAAAGGCATCAACTTATGGTCCGAACTCACCCAAAGTGATATCCGATCCCATATCGCAGGTCGCCACAGAAACGGCTTAAGCGGTAAAACAATACAACGCGAACTTTCCGCCATTCGAAGTTTTTTTAATTTTTTATTAAAACAAAATCTCATTGAGAGCAATCCTGCTCAACATATCAAAGCCCCAAAACAAACAAGAAAACTACCTAAAACCCTTGATGTTGATCAAATCAATGGCTTACTAGACGCTAAGACTGATTCAATACTAGAAATCAGAGATTTAGCGATGTTTGAGTTATTTTATTCTGCTGGAATTCGCTTAAGTGAACTGAGTGCGCTTAATTTAAATGATATCGATATAGCCGATAAAACGCTTCTTATCCGCTCAGGTAAAGGCAATAATTCAAGAATATTACCCGTTGGTAGCAAAGCGATTAACGCACTCAATCTTTGGCTAAAGCAGCGCACAAATAACCTAGCGCCCACAGAAAATGCCTTATTTACCTCAAACCGAGGTACTCGATTAGGTCAAAGAAGTATTGAGTTAAGACTCGCCCAATGGTGTAAAAAGAAAGGTATAAACGAATTAATCAACCCTCACATGCTTAGACATTCTTTTGCCAGCCACCTACTTGAATCCAGCCAAGACCTAAGAGCCGTCCAAGAATTATTGGGGCATAGTAATATCAGTACTACGCAAATTTATACTCACCTAGATTTTCAACATTTAGCAGCGATATATGATCAATCGCACCCCAGAGCTAAAAAAAATCGAGTTATACCTTAGCCTACCTAAGCAATAAATTGAAAAACCTGCTAACATTGCAAATATTTTTTGTACAAAAGCATTTGTTTTATTAAAAACACCCCATCTTTACAGGATACTGGAAATGGCAGCAAACGAGACACTAGATGAGACAAAATCCAAAGGCATTCTATGGGGCTTTAGTGTTCTTACACTCACCACCCTGGTCGTACTTCTAATTCTAGGTGCTTGGTGGGGAAGTGAACCAGGACAATTTAATATACAAGATGAAGCACGTAAACGGGTTGAAGAATCTAAACTAGAATCAAATGAACACCATGAGCAACCAGCACATACCGCCGAGCCAGCAAAACATGAAGAAGCGGGTGCTGAAGGTGAAGGTGAATTTTCTGAATTACCCATCGGTTATACCTACACTAATACGTTAGCTCATATTGCTGAAGTCTTGTTGCATAAAAGTGGTGGCTATATCACAAATGACGTTGCTCCTCCTGGTGTGTTTCTCGATAACATTTCCAATTGGGAATATGGCGCGTTAGTTATGTTGCGTGATGGCACAACGGCCTTAAGAAACCATTTTGCCAGAGATCAGTCGCAATCAGCAGAAGATCCAGATTTAGCAATTGCTGAACCGTATTTTTACTATGAGCACAACTCTTGGGCCTTACCATCAACTGAAGCAGAATATCAAAAAGGCATAGAAGCCCTTCATAAGTATATGTCACGCTTACAAAAATATGGCGGTAATATCAAAAAAGCCCAGTTTTACTCACGCGCTGATAACTTATGGCAATACACAGAGGTTGTAATTAAACGTCTTGGTGGTTTATCAACTCGGTTAACAGCTAACAGTGCAGGTGGCAACTATGGCCCCGGCCTTTCTGTGCTGGAAAAACAAGCAGCGGATGAAAAAGGCACACCAGTCACTAAAGTATCATGGCTAGAAATCGACGATATTTTTTATGAGGCGCGTGGTGCCAGCTGGGCTTTATTGCACATTCTTCGGGCAATCAAACATGATTTTGCTGACATTCTGTTGGATAAACGGGCGATGCGTACCGTTGATATTATGATTAAAGCGATGGAAAACGCCTTAACACCTATCTTAAGCCCAATGATCTTAGACGGCAGTGGTTATGGTTTATTTGCTAACTATTCACTCACTATGGCTAACTATATTTCACGTGCCAATGCAGCAGCATTGGACTTACGTGACATTATGAACAGAGGCTAATTAATATAATGGACGAACAGATCAATTACAATCTAACGCTGGCCAGCACTTGGAAACGAATTTTCTTTATGCTGGTTTTTGCGGCAATAGGCTCATTAGTTAGAATAATGATCTGGGGCGTCATTCTACTACAGGTAGGATCAACACTCTTAACTGGAAAAGCTAATCCCAATATACTTAGTTTTGGGCAAAACCTTTCCTCATACACCTATCAAATTTTACTTTTTATGACGTTTAATACGGAAACATTACCATTTCCGTTTTCTGCATGGAACTCAAGCACAGAGATTGAGTTAATCAGTAAATAAAAAAAATCCTAATCAAATTGACAGTTGATTAGGATTTACGTCAAAGACTAATCATCGTCTTCGTCGTCCTCATAGTCGTCGTATTCTTCTTCATCATCCATATCGTAAAGCACCATCTCACCATCATCAGCGTCAGTCGCTTCTGGATCAAGATCAGCAGCCTCATCATAATCAAACTCATCGTCAACATTTAATAAAGTCTTTAAATATCGATAGAGCAATCTAGATGACTTAGGCGGCTTATTAGCTTCCGCTTCTTTTTGAATATTTCTTAATAACTGCCTAAGGTGCTGTCTATCCGCATCAGGTTGTTCATTTAAAAAGGCCGTTAAAGCTTCATGCCCACCCTTAACTAAACGATCACGCCACCTTTCAACGATATGATGCTCCCTGACCCCATGAGCACTCTTATTTTTAATTCTAGCTAACTTTTCTAAAACAGGCTCTAAATCTATTTTATGTAATTGCCCAGTAATAAATTTTAATAAGCGCTTTCTTGCACCTTTGTGCGGCATCTTAGAAACTTCGATAATCGCTTTATGAATATTATCTGGCAACTCTAACGAAGTAATTTGGGCAACTGATAATTCAGACATCTCTTCACCTAACGCAAAGAGTGCCGCCATCTCCTTCTTTATTTGGGTTTTATTCGGTCGAACAGCATAATAGACAATCTGTCCTTGATCATCGTACTCATATTCATAATCGAACTCTTGTTCTTCATTCATCTTTCATCAAACCATTACACTTAAAAATAACTCTCAAAATTCTATAGAATCAGTCATAGCCATCATGTCATTCAAATAACTGCACAATAACAACGCCTAATTAATAATTAAGAATCATTTTAACACAGACTTCCCCTGCACTTTCGGAGGCTTAAATTCCAAATTAAGTATTTTTATTGCAAAGCAGTTAGCGCAATTTTGCGATAATGCTCAATCATTAACAACTCAGGATAACTAACACCCATGTGGTTTAAAAATCTCAATATATTTCGTCTCAGCGAAACCTTCACCTTAACCGCCTATGAACTAGAGCAAAAACTCACTACACTCGCCTTTAGACCTTGTGGCCCGCATGAAGAATTTACTTTAGGCTGGACATCACCACTAGGAAAAGCCAATCAACAACTGATTCATGCAAGCAATGGGTTTATGATGTTATGTGGCAAAAAAGAAGAGCGGGTTTTACCCACTGCGGTTATCAATGAACTTGTGCAGGAAAAAATTCAAGAAAAAGAAGAGCAACAAGCCCGTAAATTATCAAAAAAAGAACGCTCAGAAATCAAAGATGAAATCATTTTTGACGCCTTACCCAGAGCCTTTACTTTTTCACGGAAGATATACGCGTATATTGACCCACAAGCGGGTTACATCATTATTGATTCTGCCTCAACAAAAACAGCTGAAGATATATTAAGCCTGCTGCGTAAATCAATCGGCTCTTTACCCGCAATCCCGCTGAATACCATCAATAAACCTAGCACAGTCATGACCCAGTGGCTGCTTGACCAACAAATACCCAATGACATTACTATTCAGGATGAATGCGAACTACGCTCACCTGAAGAGTCGGGAGGCATTATTCGTTGCAAGCGACATGATTTGGCGCTCCCTGAAATTATAAATCACTTAAATACAGGCAAAGAAGTCATAAAACTAGCCGTATCATGGGCAGATCGCATCTCGTTTATAGTAGATGAAAACCTAGCTATCAAACGTCTACGCTTTTTAGACCTAATCCAAGATCAAGTATCAGACATTGATATAGCGGATGCAGAAGCACAATTTGATGTGGATTTCTCTATCATGTCGGCCGAGCTGGCCAACCTGATTCCACGCTTGTTAGAAATATTTGGCGGAGAAAACTAGGCACAAAAAAAGCCCAACGGCAAAACCGTTGGGCTTTTTTCAGCAACAAAGCAATGAAGAATTATTTCATCATTGATTTTTTGAACATGCTGTCCAATTTGCTGTTTGTGTCTTGTGCGTATTGAGCAGCACGGTTAGCAGCAGACTCAGCAGCAGCAGCAGTTGCAGCAGCAGCGTCAGCAGCAGCTTTTGCGCTAGCTGCATCAGAAGAAGCAGAAGCTACAGAAGATTTTAAACCGTCAATTTGTGATTGAAGACCTTCAATGTCAGAGTTAGTTGCACAACCAACTACTAAGCTTGCAACCATTGCAATCATTGATAATTTAATTACTTTTTTCATATTATTTTCCTTAGTCAGAGTTATTACTACAAAAAACATTATAGCTGGCATAGATTCTACCAGTTTTCATACATTTTTCCAGCTTTATTTTATTTTTACTACAGTCCCCGTCTCCACTAATTGACTTAAATGATCAATTTGCGGATTAGTTAACGCTATACAACCATGAGTCCAATCAAAGGTTTGATGAACTCTTAAATCCCCTCGACCCAACCCATGTATACCAATTTGACCACCCAATGGCGTATTTTGTGGGGGTATTTGTTTAGACTGTTGGGCAGAAACAATACGATCAAAAGTAGGTTGATCTATTAAACCTTTATGCAAAGCCTGTTCCGCATCCGCACTAGAAGGATATGTTAAACCAAAAAAGCGCCTAAAGTTACTTTTTTCACCTACCCAGCCAATTTTGTATTCGCCAAAAGGTGTAATGTTATCACCTCGGTGTTTTTTTACACCCGCCCCGCCTCTACCAATAGCAATTGCATCTAAGGTTTCGATCGTTTGCTCACCTTTTTTAACCTCAATTTTACGGGCTTTGGTATCTACCAACAACCAAACATCAGTTTCCGCAGAAACTGTACAAGAAACAAAACTGAAGAACAATAACAAATATATTCGTGACATATTAATTTTAGACTAGACCGTAAATTTGGTGTATTTTATCAAGCACGTTAATTATCGCATTATGGAGCCCTTATGCAAATTGAAACCATCAACACCACACCCTACCAAGACCAAAATCCCGGTACTTCCGGACTCCGAAAAAAAGTCAAAGTTTTCCAACAAAGAGGTTATTTAGAAAATTTTGTACAATCTATTTTTGATTCTTTAGAAGAAACACAAGGCAAAGTGCTGGTATTGGGTGGTGATGGACGTTATTTTAACAGAGTTGCCATACAAATTATCATTAAAATGGCGGCTGCCAATGGCTTTGGAGAACTTATTATTGGCCAAGGTGGCTTACTTTCGACACCGGCAGCCTCACATATCATCAGAAAATACCAAGCGGATGGCGGGTTAATACTTTCTGCTAGTCATAACCCAGGCGGCCCAGATGAAGATTTTGGCATAAAATACAATGTCAATAATGGCGGTCCTGCTCCAGAAAAATTTACCCAAGCGGTTTTTCAACGCAGCCAAGTCATTGACCAGTACAAAACAGCGGACATTCCAGATATTGACCTAGACAATATAGGCACAGCACAATTTGAAGCCCTAAAAGTAACCATTATTGATCCAGTCACCGATTATGCTGAATTACTAGAAACTATTTTCGACTTTAAACTCCTCAAACAAAGCATCAGTAGTGGTTATATTACCTTACTGTTTGATGCCATGAGTGCCATCACTGGCCCTTACGCAAAACGCATACTGGTCGACATCTTAGGCGCTCCTGCAGACTCGGTTATTAATGCTGAACCACTAGAAGATTTTGGTGGACATCACCCCGACCCTAACTTAGCACACGCTCATGAACTTGCAGAACGCATGTTTAGTGACAATGCCCCTGTATTTGGTGCTGCATCCGATGGTGATGGCGATCGCAACATGATTACAGGCAGCAATATATTTGTAACGCCTAGTGACAGTCTTGCCATCATGGCCGCCAATGCGCATTTAATTCCCGCCTATAAAGCTGGCTTAAGCGGTGTGGCTCGTTCAATGCCAACAAGCCAAGCGGTTGATCGAGTAGCGGCTAGCTATAAAATCCCTTGCTATGAAACACCGACTGGCTGGAAGTTCTTTGGCAACCTTTTAGATGCTGGAAAAATCACTTTATGTGGTGAAGAAAGCTTCGGCACAGGCTCCACTCATGTGCGCGAAAAAGATGGCTTATGGGCCGTGTTATTCTGGTTAAATTTAATCGCTGTTAAACGTCAAACCGTAGCAGACATTGTTCAAGAACACTGGCAAAAATTCGGCCGTGACATCTATTGCCGTCATGATTACGAAGCGATAGAAACACCAATCGCTAACGGTATTGTTGACCATTTACGCGCCCAACTGCCGACCTTACCTGGTCAAGTCTTTGGCGAATATCTAGTCAGCTACGCGGATGAATTTTGTTACGAAGACTCTATCGATGGCAGTATCAGTAAAAACCAAGGTATCCGAGTCGGCTTTGAGAATGGCTCACGTATCGTGTTTCGTTTATCAGGCACTGGCACTGTGGGGGCGACTTTAAGAATCTATATAGAACGCTTTGAAGCAAACCCAGAAAAACACAACCAAGAAGCGCAAACTGCCTTAGCCTTTTTAATTGAACTCGCCGAACAACTTTGTGAAGTTAAACAACGTACCGGCAGAACAGAACCCGACGTCATAACATAAGCATTTATACGCGCCCTGTAGATCAAGCATTGATGATCTACAGGGCGCGTAGCCCGCTACGGCTTTAAACTATGCGCATAATCATGCAAAGTACAAATAACCAACACCCCCAACGCTATCAAAGCAATCTGCTGTAACGAGGTCTTCGTATCTGTTTTGGTATGCAAAGAAGGAATTAAATCTGCAACGGCAATATAAATAAAACTTGAAGCCGCCAACGCTAGAAAATAAGGCAAGCTAGCACGCAAATCGCCTAAACTAAAATACGCTATCACCCCACCTAACACCGTCGTTAAACTCGCTAGGACATTATAAAACAGCGCTTTACCACGGGAATAACCACTGTCTAACAAAATAGCAAAGTCCCCCACTTCTTGAGGGATTTCATGAGCCGCTACTGCTAAACTCGTGACAATACCTAACTGCACATCCGTCAAAAACGCCGCCGCAATTAAAATACCATCCACAAAATTATGGATACTATCCCCCAAAATAATTAATGCTCCCGCTGATTTTCGGGCATTATGACCATGAGAATGCCCATGCCCCGCATGGCTATCCTCACCATGCGCTTCACAATGCCCAGCATGACAATGCCGCCAAACCAATAGTTTTTCTAAAACAAAAAATCCTAGAATACCCGCCAAGATAGTGCCCGATAAGGATTGAATCTGTGCAGGTTTAACCAGTCCAAAAGCCTCTGGAATTAAGCCCCAAAAGGCGACCGCTAATAAGGCGCCAATCGCAAAACTAATCCCATGCGGGAGGACGGCATTGCGGTGATCTTCGCGCATTAATAAAAACACGCCTGCGGCTAATACACTTAAAATGCCACCCACCGCCGTAAAAATGATGATTAATAACAACAAATGCACTTTATGATTTTCTCCATATTAAAGACGCCATCCGCCCGGTTTGCATTTCTCGACGGTACGAATAATAAAGTTCTGCCTCAGAAAAAGTACACGCCCCACCACCATAGACATCAACAATATTCAAACCAGCTAATTCAATACGCGCCAGTTGATAAATATCCGCCAACCATTTATCTGCAGTTGTCTGCAAAAACGCTGTGCTATTACGCGCATTTTTATGAATAAAAGCCTCACGAACCTCAGCGCCTACCTCAAAACTTTTAGGCCCAATGGCAGGCCCTAACCATGCCAGGTAACCCGACTCTACTGCAGACTTTACTCGCGCGGCTTTAAGCGCAATTAGAGTATTGGTAATAATACCCGCCAATAAACCTTTCCAGCCCGCATGAACAGCCGCCACTTGCTGACCATCTTTAGAACAAATCAACAAGGGCAAACAATCAGCCGTTAAAACCGCACACACCACACCGACTTGCCCCGTATAAGAAGCGTCGGCTTGCAGTAACACAGGCGTATTAATAGCGTCTACCACTCGATTACTATGAATCTGCTCTAACCAAACTGGCTCATTGGGTAAGGCAAACGCTTGTCTAGTTAACAGCCTATTGTTTGCCACAGCTGCACTATCATCACCGACATGCGTTGCCTGATTAAAACTAGCGAAAGGCGGCGCACTCACCCCACCTACTCTTAAAGTCATTGCCGCACCAATATTTGCCGGAGCCGGCCAGTCTGGGTATAAAAAACTAACCGACTTATTCATTGTCCGCCAAGGCATCTAATAAACGTACCATATCGTCAGGTAAAGGTTGCACCCATTCCATATATTCATCCGTCACAGGATGCTGTAAACCCAATTTAGCGGCATGTAAGGCCTGTCTTTTAAAACTGCGTAACTCTTTTTCCAACGCTTCACTACAGCCCGCAGGCATTTGAAAACGCCCACCGTAAATCTGATCACCCACTAAAGGAAAGCGAATATGTGCCATGTGCACCCTAATTTGATGAGTACGTCCAGTTTCTAATTTAACCCGCACAAACGTATGGCGCGTAAACCGAGTTTCTACCCGATAATGCGTAATAGAGTCTTTACCCGACTCCCGAACCGCATATTTTTTACGATCCGTAGGATGCCGCGCAATCGGCTCATCAACCGTGCCGCCTGCCGTCATACGACCACGGGTAATCGCTAAATATTCTCTATTAATACTGCGTTCTTGTAATTGCTGAGTAAGACTATTGTGCGCTTGCAAGGTTTTAGCGATCATTAAAATGCCGCTAGTTTCCTTATCAATTCGATGCACAATACCTGCTCTAGGTAACGTCTCTAAATTAGAATCGTGATTAAGCAAGCCATTTAATAACGTACCACTCCAATTACCGACCGCCGGATGCACCACCAAACCGGCTGGCTTATTAATAATCAAAATACTTTCGTCTTCAAACAGGATATCTAACGGGATTTCTTCCGGCTCAGAATTAATAACCACCTCAGCCTCGGCATTTAACTCTATCTCCTCCCCGCCTTCTAATTTGTCTTTAGGTTTAAGCGCCACGCCGTTCACTTTAACGCGCCCCGCTTTAACCCACGTTTGTAATTTACTGCGCGAATAATCCGCAAATAATTCCGCAAGGACTTGATCCAAGCGCATACCTGCCATTTCGTTTGGAACTTCTGCTGTCAATCTTGTCATAACAAGTTCTTCTGAATCAACCATAGTTAAGTTATACTTACAAGACAATTGGGTAAATACGCCTTTATCTTGCAAGAAAACCTCTAATATTACAACGTGTCGTTAGTACTATGCGATTAATTTTAAATAAAATTTTATTTATTTGCTGTTTATGCCTAATTTTAACGGGCTGTTCGACCTTTAAGGATCTTTTTTCTAGGGACTCTAAAGCCGCTGACGATGCTGAATATGCAGAATGGACGGCTGAAAAATTTCGCACTGAAGCCAAAAAAGAAGTTGAAAAAAGCAACTACGAAAAAGCCATCAAACACTACCAAGCCCTTGAAACTCGTTACCCTTTTGGTGCGGAGTCAGCTCAAACAGAGCTGGATATTGCCTACGCTTATTTTAAAAATAATGAACCTGAATCTGCCATTGCCGCTGCAGATCGTTTTATTAAAATAAACCCCAGAAACTCTGCAGTTGATTACGCTTTTTATTTAAAAGGTTTGGTTAACTACAATCGAGGCATTAGTTTTGTTGATCGGTTTTTACCCACCGACACCTCACAACGCGAAACCAGTGGCGCCTCGGATGCGATTAAAAACTTTGAAGATTTAATTCAACGTTTCCCGAATAGTAAGTATATTGCCGATAGTCGGTTACGGATGATTGCTTTAAAAAATAATCTGGCGATGCATGAAGTGCATATCGCACGCTACTATATCAAACGCCATGAATATGTGGCTGCCGCCAATAGAGCGACAACCGTCATTGAAAAATATCCCCGCACACCCGCAATACCTTATGCCCTATTAGCATTAAATGAAGCTTACGCTTATCTTAATCAAGCTGAATTAGCAAGCGATATTAAACGCGTCTATGACCTAAACTTCCCTAATGGCCCGGTGATACTAGAACAAGCCACTTCTACCTTTTCCCATAAAGTATGGGATTTTATTGGCTTAGATAAATAAGTTGAGTGATATACTATAAATACTGTATCAAAAATAAACTGAAATAATCTCTAATATTTATACACTATATAACACGCCCATTCTTTCTATTACTTTTGCGGAATATCAACATGAAAAAAATTGCTTTATGTTTATTAGCCCTTTCCTGTTCTCAAGGTGTTTTTGCAGCTTGCGCAATGCCCACGACAAACGAGTCATGGACATTATTTGCTGAGATAAATGGCTATCGTAGTATTGTAGGATCTGGAAATTTAGTTGTAGCCCCCACTGGTATTATTGATATTACTAAATCTTCAATGACGCTTATATGGAATATATTTAACAATAAAACATACACGGAAGTTAATATAAAGAAATCCGTACCCTTATCTGGAAAACTAGCTATTGATGCCAAATGCAATGTGACAGGTACCATAAAAACAAAGAACCCCGATATAATTCCTGAAATTCAATTCAATTTTGTTGGCAAACAAGATAATATTAACAAAAACTTAGTTAATGGTATTTTTTATCAACTAAATACTGAGAACATCATTAATGGCAAAATAACAGCCATGAAGAACTAAAAACTTCATTTATTAATACCGCATACTTGCCTACTGACATGAACACTGCCCCTGATTTAATTAAGGTCAGTGTTCATGATCTCAATAATTAGAAAATAGCGACTCTGTAGATGCTAACGGATACACAAGCAGGTGTGATGCAAAGCTGATAAAGGCTCGGCAATGATTGTTTAGCATCCAGCGGCTACCCACTTAAAGCGGGACAAAATAAGCACTCGTTGGCAAAATCCTGTATTATGCGACAATGATTAAAAAAACAAAATAACTCAAGAAATACGCGCAACGAGCAGGCTAATTTTCACTGAAATAGCCCATCATGGCAAACAGAGTTATCGAAAATTGGCTTCGTTGGTTAATCGCTCTAAAAGTAGTGTTCATCGGCATGAACAATCACGGGCAAAACGTAACCAATACCCTGAATCAGCTTTTTGGGAAACTGAGGCAGGAGCCGCATGGTTAAAACTGCTGGTGATTGCCGCCCTTTACACGTTCGGTATGGAGTGCCACGTCGGCGCTGATAAATTAGCTACGTTTTTTAAGTTGATTCGTATCAATACTCATGTGGGTACTTCCGCCTCAGCCCTCCGTCATCA
>CAIQNQ010000074.1 GCA_903873165.1 uncultured Methylococcaceae bacterium
CAGTTTTCTATGTGGGTAATCCACTTACTCGGTAGGCTCATCAACTTATCTCCTGAGAAAAAGACTAAGCATGATGGTTTTGTCCAGGTTTAACTAGATGGGACGGTTGGACGCATACGGAATTTCTCAGCCATATTGAAACCATTAGGGCAATATCGACTAAACGGCTCAGCGGTCGTTTGCTGTTCCAAATACGACTATGCTAGAATCGATGAATACCTTAATATCGTCTACTAGATACCAAACAAGCTGCTTTGATAGGCTTAACTTATAGAGAACCCCATGCCAGAACCTGTTCAACCTTTAAAGTCCGACCTACAACCGCTTTGGCTGCTGCAAGGTCTGTTGCTAACCAGCTTATTAATGACGACTGTTTTTTGTTTACAGTCCGCTGAACAAATTCAAACCATTATGGCTGAGGAGCAGCGCGAGTTAACCAGAAGCATACTGTATGTCATTGCGATTATTACCTTTCCAATGACTAATTTAATTCGCCATATCCAACTAAGATTAAATCAAACCATGCCGTTTTCGGAGACTAATATTCGATCGGTAGCAAAAAAACGCTATCAATTAACCGTGACGGTATCGATGCTATTAATTACAAGTGTGGGCACTTATGGCGTTTTGATGTTTATATGGGGCGATAAACAAAATACTCTGTTTATCTTTACGGGACTATCGGTTCTAGGACTCTTTTTATATCGCCCTAAACTAACTGAATATGAAGCGCTTTACGAGGCTTTAGTTAATAAATCACAGACTGATAATCACTAATAAACAGATATAATCAAAACTCACAAAAAAGGGCTACTCTCTGACAGAGTAGCCCTTTAATAGTTATTACTTGAAGTCTATATTACTTTACTTCGTCAGCGACCTTAATTTTTTTACGACGGTAGTTATGTCCGTAAAAAATCTCCGCGACTTCTCTTTGTAATTTCTTTTCAATTTCAGCTTTTTGATCGCCGGTTAAATTACTTTCTTTCACAAATAAATAATTTTCTAGCTCAGTTTCTTTCAGCATCATCTTGGTATGAAAGATATTCTCTTGATACACGTTCACATCTATCATTTGATAACTTTCTTGAGTATCTCTGGCAATATAATTCTGAATAGACGTGATATTGTGGTCGATATAATGCTTTTTACCTGAAATATCCCGGGTAAAGCCGCGCACGCGGTAATCCATCGTCACCACATCAGATTCAAAACTATGAATCAAATAATTCAGCGCTTTTAAGGGTGAAATACGTCCACACGTTGATACATCAATATCCGCACGAAAAGTACTAATACCATTATCAGGATGACTTTCTGGATACGTATGCACAGTAATATGACTTTTATCTAAGTGAGCTAATACTGTTTCTGGCAATGGCCCCGGAGATTGGCTATTCATACTCGGTGGCGGGGGAGAATCGCCTTCAGAAATCAACATGGTAACGCTGGCACCTTGTGGATCATAATCTTGATGGGCTATATTTAAAATTTGGGCGCCAATAATCTCAGCTACATCTTTTAAAATCTGCGTTAATTTCTTAGCGTTATAAGCTTCATCAATATACTCAATATAAGCTTGTTGTTGTTCTGCGGGCGCATAACAAATATCATATATATTGAAACTGAGTGACTTTGTTAAATTGTTAAAGCCATGTAATTGCAACTTATTCAAATCTTTTAAACCTCGATAACTTCAAAATCATGGGTAATTTCTACCCCTGCATTTCCTAGCATAATGGAAGCAGAACAATATTTTTCTGCCGACAATTTCACTGCCCTTTCAACCGTTGATGGACTTAACTCTTTTCCACTCACGATAAAATGTAAATGAATTTTACTAAACACACTGGGGACTGCATCAACCCGTTCTGCCGCCAATTCCGTCACACAACTGACAATATGATTACGACCTTTTTGTAATATTTGCACCACATCAAATGATGAACAGCCGCCTAAACCTAATAAGATCATTTCCATTGGACGCATACCCATATTACGCCCGCCATGATCTGGTGAGCCGTCCATCACAACTGCATGACCACTGCCGGATTCACCCACAAACATCACTCCATCGACCCATTTGACCGTTGCTTGCATTTTTTTCCCCAGTTAAAATGACGCATAGAGTAGCATATAATTCTAGTTTGAAAATAGTTTATAATTTCAGTCATTAAAACACTCCATGACTGAATTATGAAATCACCTTTAATCGTAACGGCTGTTCAACAACCATGCAATGCTGACAGACAAACTAACTTAGACTTTTCTATTGCCCAAATACGTGCCGCCGCCGCACTTAATGCAGATTTAGTGGTGTTACCTGAATTACACTTAGACCCCTATTTTTGTCAAAATGAAGATCATCAGACATTTGATCTTGCTCAGCCAATTCCTGGCTCCACCACCGCAATTCTTGCTGAAGTCGCTAGAGAAGCAAACATAGTGATCGTCTCAACTATTTTTGAAGAACGGGCACCTGGCTTGTATCACAACACCGCCGTAGTCTTTGATAAGGATGGCAGTATTACCGGCAAATATCGCAAAATGCACATTCCTGATGACCCGGGTTTTTATGAAAAGTATTACTTTACTCCAGGTGATTTAGGCTTTACCCCTATAGAAACCAGTATTGGAAAATTAGGCGTTTTAATTTGTTGGGATCAATGGTATCCAGAAGCCGCTAGATTAATGGCTTTAGCAGGTGCAGAAATTTTAATTTACCCTACTGCGATTGGCTGGGATGCTGAAGACACTGCAGAAGAACAACAGTGCCAACTCAACGCATGGATTACTATTCAACGTGCTCATGCAGTCGCCAATGGTATTCCAGTTATTTCTTGTAATCGAATTGGTTTTGAAAAAGCCCCAGACTCAGACACAGGTATTCAGTTTTGGGGTAATAGTTTTATTGCTGGCCCACAAGGTGAATTTATTGAACAAGCAGATGCGACAGAAAACAAATTATTAATTGCGACGCTGGATAGTGCCAGATCAGAACGCGTCAGACGGATATGGCCTTTTTTAAGAGATCGAAGAATTGATGCTTTTGGCGATATAACCAAACGTTTTATAGATTAATCACACAAAAAAGCCTCGTCACTGATGAGGCTTTTTAAATACTACTCGTATATTGCATCAAAAGGTATTTGAGTAATCACTTGGCCTCTATCATCAGCCACTCTGACTACCCAATGGGTTTTAATATTATCATTTAAATACTGACGACTAGTCATCCGCCAATAATCACCGGAGATATTGACCTTTTTGCGGGTAATCAAATCTCCTTCTAACAGCCACTCAATATAAACCGTTCTGCCTGTCATACCATTTAATTCTGCAAAATAAAATACAGACACGGGTTTAGTCTTACTTAAATGTAACGGTGAAGTCACCCGACCTTGAGGCTCACTGTTTTTAATAGTAAAACTCAGCGTCGATCTCAAGACACTTTTTGAATAATCAATATTTTTAAAAGCAGGTTGTTCAGCTTTACTAACTGGTTTATCAACAGCATTTTGAGCTGATGCTTTAGCAACATCAGTCTCAGGTGCTTTATTGACTATTGCCGAAGAAGATTCATTATTAGGCGCAGAATCATCTCCTGAGAAGAATACTGTGATGAGTACTATCAAAAAAACTAATAATCCACCCGCCGCAATCGCGATGCGCTTAATATCCCACTGTTCAATAACTTTAGGTTGAGAAACGTTTGCTTTACTTTTACCATTGGTAGGATATTTAACTTTTATAACAATGTTTTTTCTATCTTCCATAGTAGAACCTAGTGGTGTGGGGATTAAAAGAGCGAGGTATGTAGAGAAAAAGCGGCAATCCTTTGCCGCATTACTAGCGTAGTATTCTAGCTTAGAACAGCTAGAGAGAAAACTTTAAAACATTAAACTTTATGGTAAATATCAGCACCTTCTTTAACGAACTGCTGAGATTTTTCATCCATGCCTTTTAGCAAGGCTTCTTGTTCATCTTTAATGCCTTTTTCTGCCGCGTAATCACGCACATCTTGACTAATTTTCATGGAACAGAAATGCGGGCCACACATAGAACAAAAATGCGCTACTTTTGCTGAGTCTTTCGGTAAAGTTTCATCATGGAATTCACGTGCTTTCTCTGGATCTAAACCAATATTAAATTGATCTTCCCATCTAAATTCAAAACGCGCTTTAGACATAGCGTTATCACGCGCTTGTGCACCCGGATGACCTTTAGCTAAATCAGCCGCATGAGCCGCGATTTTATAAGTCACAATGCCTTCGCGTACATCTTGTTTATTAGGTAAACCTAAATGTTCTTTTTGGGTAACATAGCAAAGCATTGCACAACCATACCAACCGATATTAGCCGCACCAATCGCAGAAGTAATATGATCATAACCCGGCGCAATATCCGTAGTCAGTGGGCCTAAAGTGTAGAAAGGGGCTTCGCCACATTCTTCTAATTGCTTTTCCATATTGACTTTAATCATGTGTAAAGGCACATGACCAGGGCCTTCAATCATGGTTTGCACATCATGTTTCCAAGCAATTTTAGTGAGCTCACCCAATGTTTCTAATTCGCCAAATTGCGCAGCATCATTCGCGTCATAAATTGAACCAGGACGCAAACCATCTCCTAAAGAGAAGGACACGTCATAGGCTTTCATGATTTCGCAGATTTCTTCAAAGTGCGTGTACAAGAAACTTTCTGTGTGATGCGCTAAGCACCATTTCGCCATAATTGAACCGCCACGCGACACAATGCCGGTCATTCGTTTCGCCGTTAAAGGGACGTGATGTAAACGCACCCCTGCATGGATAGTAAAATAATCCACACCTTGCTCGGCTTGTTCAATTAAGGTATCGCGGAAAATTTCCCAGGTTAAATCTTCTGCTTTACCATTAACTTTTTCTAAAGCTTGATAAATTGGCACGGTACCAATCGGCACTGGTGAGTTACGTAAGATCCATTCACGGGTTTCATGAATGTTTTTACCCGTCGACAAATCCATAATGGTATCGCCGCCCCAACGAATGCCCCACAGCATCTTTTCAACTTCTTCTTCAATAGAAGAGGTCACAGCAGAATTACCTAAGTTACCGTTGATTTTAACCAAGAAATTACGCCCAATAATCATCGGCTCTAATTCTGGATGGTTAATATTACAAGGGATAATAGCACGACCACGAGCTACTTCATCACGCACAAATTCGGGTGTAATGACGTCAGGAATAGAAGCACCTAAAGAGTCACCAGGATGCTGATCTTTCCAAAGCTCACGCATTTCTTCCATTTTTTGATTTTCACGAATGGCAATGAACTCCATCTCTGGTGTAATAATGCCTTGTCTAGCATAGTGCATTTGTGAAACATTCTGACCCGCTTTAGCACGACGTGGCTTACGAATATGTTCAAAACGTAATTCAGCCGTTTTGGGGTCTTCTAAACGTTGTTGGCCGTAATCTGAACTGGGGCCAGGCAATTCTTCCGTATCATTTCTTTCTGCAATCCAGGCAGCACGCACTGGACTTAAGCCTTTCTTTAAATCAATTTCAACATTCGGGTCAGTGTAAACACCCGATGTATCATAAACATAAAGCGGACCGTTTTTTTCTACTGCGCCAAAATGCGCTGGTGTATCGGACAGATTAATTTTGCGCATAGGTACTTGAATGTCAGGGCGACTGCCTTGTACATAAATCTTTTCTGAGGCGGGGTAGGAATCAATTTTTACGTCATTTGCGGCTTTGACGTCTTTTAGAACGGCGTTCATGCTTATCTCCAAATACAATAAAACAAGACGCAGGGAAGTATGAGGGCTTTCCTACGCCGGTATTAACCAGGGTCAGGTTCAAAGGGTTTATCTCAGCCTTATTCCTACATTTAACAAGGTAATAAAGCACCCCTAGCCTTTACGGATGTTGGACTAAGTTAAAGGATAATGCCTAAGATTGCAAGTTTTGAACTCAGTATTAATGATTACTGACTCAATATAGTCTAAATTTTTTGTTTAATCAGTATTCTCTATTGCCATTTACCGTTAAAATAATCAGCTTTTTGAAAGCATTAAGACTGTCCCCCCATGAAAATCTCCGTTGTTGTTCCCGTCCACAATGAAGCTGAAAATATCATCCCGCTGATTACAGAAATTGTTACTGCCATGAGAACGGCAAGTGCTTATGAGATTATCTATGTTAATGATGGTAGTTACGATGAAACTGCAATAATATTGCAACAAGCTTTAGCCGATTTTCCTGCCTTAAGAGTAATAAACCACGCAAAAAGTTGTGGACAAAGTACCGCAGTGCATACAGGTATCAAACATGCTATTTATCCTTGGATTGCCACATTGGATGGCGACGGTCAAAATGACCCCGCCGATATACCTCAACTATATGACGTTTTAATATCCCAACAAGCTAAGATGCCCAATTTAGCGATGGTAGCAGGATGGCGTAATGACAGACACGATACGGCTTGGAAAATATTTACATCCAAACTGGCTAATAGTATTCGCGCCAAGTTGTTGGGCGACCATACGCCTGATACGGGTTGCGGCTTAAAAGTATTCTCTAGAGAAAAATTTCTGGAACTACCTTACTTTAATCACATGCACCGTTTTTTACCGGCCTTAATTTTAAGAGCAGGTGGACAAGTCATTTCTGAACCCGTTAAGCATAGATCAAGGACAATGGGGCAATCTAAATACGGGACTTTAGATAGACTTTGGGCAGGCATTACAGATATCGCTGGCGTTATATGGCTACAAAAACGCGCGAAGCTGCCTGTTATTGAAGAAATCACCCGAAATTAAGGAAGATTTATATCAAGAGGACGGAATATCCCGACCTGACATTCTGCAAATTAAAAACCCTTTAATCGTAACTTTGCATAATAAAAGATTAAAGGGTTTTTTAAGAGACTTACAATTTAGGGTAATCGTCTTTATTTCTTAAAACTTACTGACTAACTCTTTAAGATAAGTCTTAAAGTTATCTTTTAACTCTGCGTTTAACAATGCTAATTCTACGTTAGCTACTAGAAACCCTAATTTAGCCCCACAGTCATAACGCGTTCCTTCAAACTCATAAGCTAAAACGTCTTCATCTTTCATCAAATCCGCTATAGCATCAGTTAATTGAATTTCGCCACCTGCACCACGACCAGTATTTTTAATTTTGTCGAAGATAGCAGGGGTTAAAATATAACGACCTACTACAGCTAAGTTTGATGGCGCCACGTCTGGTTTTGGCTTTTCTACGATCACTTCAATCTTAGCGTATTTCTCAGTAGTTTCAGGTGTTTTAACAATACCATAGCTACCTGTATCCGCTGGATTAACGCGCTCTACGCCTAGAATAGAGGTTTGCTTTTCCGCAAATAAGTCAACCATTTGCGACAAACAACCTCGAGTACCATCTTCAACCATATCATCAGGCAATATCACGGCAAAAGGCTCATCACCAATCACAGAACTAGCACAATTAACCGCATGACCTAAACCCAATGCTTCAGCTTGTCTTATAAACACAAAAGACACGTTAGGCGGCACAATGCTCTTAAGAATGGCTAATAATTCGGTTTTATTCTTTGCTTCTAATTCACTTTCTAACTCATGGGCTTTATCAAAATGATCAATAATCGCATTTTTACTACGTGATGTAATAAAGATCATCGTATCGATACCCGCAGCCACTGCTTCTTCAACTGCATATTGAATTAAAGGCTTATCAACAACAGGCAACATTTCTTTTGCTATGGCTTTAGTCGCAGGCAAAAACCGAGTGCCTAAACCTGCCACAGGAAAAACCGCTTTTGTAACTTTTTGACTCATTGTATTTCCTTCTTTAAAATGTAAGTTTCTGTAGTAACAGATAAATCCATCACTTTAATAAACTAAATAAAATTAAACCCGCCCGTACTGGTCAACAAGACGAACAATATCATCTTCACCCAGATAACTGCCTGACTGTACTTCAACAATTTCTAAAGGGATAACGCCTAAGTTTTCTAAGCAATGCACAACACCTAGTGGAATGTAGGTTGATTCATTCTCAGAAAGTAAAATTTGTTCATCACCTTTGGTTACTAACGCTGTACCTTTAACCACAACCCAATGTTCAGCACGATGATGATGTTTTTGTAACGATAATTTGGCACCTGGCTTAACGACAATTCGCTTAGTTTGGTGACGCTCGCCGATATCAACTAAATCGTAATTCCCCCAAGGGCGATAAGCTTTACGATGAATATCAGCTTCAGTACGATTTTTGGCTTTTAATTGATCCACGATTTCTTTAACGTCTTGCACCCTATCTTTAGCCGCGACCATTACAGCATCATCGGTTTCCACAACGATCACATTATCAAGTCCAACAACGGTAACTAGCTTACTATGCGCATGGATAAATGAATTACTGGTATCAACCGTTAACACATCACCCATAATGGCATTACCCGACGCATCTTTATCGGTGACATCCCATAAAGCCGACCAAGAACCCACATCATTCCATGCCGCATCCATAGGGATAACAACCGCTTTAGCCGTTTTTTCCATTACCGCATAATCGATTGAATCTGAAGGACATGTCGCAAAGATTTCTTTATCTAAACGGACAAAATCCATATCTACTTTAGCTGCTTTAAGTGCTTGTTGACACTTTTCTAACATGTCAGGATTATACTTTTCTAGCTCACTTAAAAAACTACTGGCTTTAAAAGCGAACATGCCACTATTCCAATAATAGTCGCCACTCTCCAGATACGTTTTTGCCGTTTCTAAATTTGGCTTCTCCACGAAAGAAGCGACTTTATAGGCTGCATCAACGGCCTCAGTAGAACGCTTAATATAGCCATAGCCGGTTTCTGGTTCAGTAGGTACTATACCAAATGTCACCAAGTAACCTTGTTCTGCCAGCAACTTAGCTTGGCTTACTGCGTCTTGAAATGCCTGCACATTTTCTATTACATGATCTGCAGGTAATATTAATAAAACATCATCTTCAGAAGTCGCCGTTAAAGCTGCTAACGCTACTGCCGGCGCAGTGTTTCTACCCAAAGGTTCCAAAATAATAGCAGCAGGAGTTACATCAATCTCCCTTAATTGCTCTGCCATCATAAAGCGATGATCTTCGTTACAAACCGCAATAGGTGCTTTTAAACCAGAAATACCTGTTAACCTTAATAAGGTTTCTTGAATCATGGTGTTATTTGAAACAAGCGGTAAAAATTGCTTAGGGTAATGTCTACGTGAAAGTGGCCACAAGCGTGTTCCAGAGCCACCTGATAAGATCACGGGTATCATAATGTTATTTCCTTTAGAGAGAAGTTTATTAAAGTTGGACTGTACTTAATACTATCATTTATATATTACATTAGGATTTATATCAAAAAAACCTCTCATGTCATAAGCTAAAAAATCTATAGGCTATAATAAATTATAACCTCCTCTTAAACATTGGCTATAAAATAGTTTAAGACATAACAACAATAATAAACCAAAAATTCACCTTAATGACATCCACTAATCCTGTAAATATGCGTTTATTATCTAATTCTTTTAAACGCTTTATGCCTAACGCACAAGCGGTTTCTTTATCGATGATCTTATTGATCAGTTTCATATTGATTTATTCGTTATCCAATATCCTGATGCCCGTATTTGCTTCGGTCATCATTGCTTATCTTCTTGAAGGCTTAGTCAACAAAACAGAACAATTAGGTGTGCGTCGCATCGCCGCTGTATACCTTGTTTTTACTGGTTTCGTGACGTGTTTAGGCTTTTTATTATTTTATTTAATGCCGTTGGTTTCTCAGCAAGCCATCGAATTGGTGCAACATATACCTGAAATACTTAATCGCACCCAAAAAGGCATCATGCGCTTGCCTGATATGTATCCTAAATTAATCACTGAAAGTAAGATTCAACAGATTATGCTGGCGATACAAAAAGAACTACTTACCTACGGTCAAAATGTATTATCACTGTCTGCCGCATCTGTTGTCGGCATCGCCAGCGCACTGATCTATTTATTCTTAGTACCCATGATGGTGTTTTTCTGCCTAAAAGACAAAACCATTTTGATCAACTGGTTTTTACAATTCATGCCTAAAGATAGAAATTTAACGGTTAAGGTATGGGATGAAGTGGATATGCAAATGGGCAATTATGTACGCGGGAAATTCTCTGAAATATTTATCTTATGGTTTGTTAGTTATATTACTTTTGCAACTATGGATTTAAATTACGCCATGCTTTTAGCGGTACTGATGGGTTTACAAGTGATAATACCTTACATTGGCGCTACTTTAGTTACCTTTCCAGTCTTAAGTGTGGCTTATTTTCAGTGGGGTTTTAACGGTGATGAGTTTATGTATATTGTGATCGCTTATTCCATTATTCAAGCACTGGATGGCGTTATATTAGTCCCAGTGCTATTTTCTGAAGCTGTTAATCTACATGCGATTGCTATCATCATTGCTATATTATTTTTTGGTGGTTTATGGGGGTTTTGGGGCGTGTTCTTCGCTATTCCTTTGGCGACGGTGGTTAAAGCCGTTTTAACAGCTTGGCCTCGTATGAGTGATGAAGATTTAGTGAGTTGAATATGAATAAACCACATTTATAGGGAATTTCAATTTTCCTGTTGCTGTTATAATTCTAACGCAAATCCTGTTGATATCGATAAAAATACTTATCAAGCAGAATCAGCTTAATTTTTAAAATAATCTAAAAAACCATAACATTAAGAGTCATTAATTATGAAAAATCACATTATTATTCCTAATTTAACCGCTACTGGGCTTGCCTTAATATTAAGTGGCTGCGCCTCTGATCCAGCACCTGTGCCCGTAGTTCAGGCACCTATCTTATCTGGCGAACAAATGCTTAGCGAAAGTCAGCGTTTAGCCAGTTTAGGAGACCGTTGGAAAAAAGGTAAAGCGCTGGTTGATCGCGGCACTGCTTTAGTTCGTGAAGGCCAAAATAAAATCGATGAAGGTAATCGTTTGACTCAAGAAGGGGCACAAATACAACGCGAAAGTGAAGAGAGTTCTAGTGCTTTAAAAAAATAATACTTTAGAAACAGTAGTGGTCTGTTTTACTTGACCACTACACTAACTCGCACGCCAGTTGGAAAACCCGTAAATTTAATGCACATTTATTGGAAAGGTTTTCTTGTCACTTAGGGTTGGACTTTACTGCCATAAAATCCAGCCTAGGCTTTGCAGCCTTATGTAACTATGGCACTATCGCCGCGTAAACTGTCCGAAGTATTGGTTAATTAAAAAGCGCATTAAAGCTTTAAGCGCAATACTTAAAGCTTTTTTAGTGCGTAATTCAACAAGGCTATAACACTTAAACTTACGATCTATTACTCAACTCATTGTCCCAGTATTTAAACTTGAGGCTTAACACTTAAATTTGAGGGTTGATATTGAATTCTATGGA
>CAIQNQ010000075.1 GCA_903873165.1 uncultured Methylococcaceae bacterium
CGTGATGATTCTTCTATTATTGTTTTTGTCCAAGGCAAAAAATCCTTGGTTGAAACAGGCTTTAAGTTGATTGGTGCGCATACGGATTCTCCCGGGTTTAGGATTAAGCCAAATCCGGTTACTGCGTTAGAAGGTTTGTTTAGGGTAGGTGTTGAGGTTTATGGAGGCCCAATTATTGCCACGTTTACCGATCGAGATCTAAGTTTAGCGGGCAGGGTTAACTATAAAACGGCAGATAATATTATCACCAGTGCTTTAATAAAGTTTGATGAAGTATTGTTACGTTTACCCAATCTAGCTATTCACATGAATCGAACAGTTAATGATGAAGGATTAAAATTACATAAACAAATGGAATTGCCTTTAATTTTATCTACAGTTGTTCAAGATAGTCTGCCAGCTGAGTATTTTGCGCAATTATTACAAGATAAGATAGGCTGCAGTTTAGATAAAATATTATCCTGGGATTTAGCTGTTTATGACACTCAAAATGGCGTTTTTTGGGGCAGTAAACAAGAGTTTTATGCGAATAGTCAATTGGATAATCTGGCGTCATGTCATGCAGCAACAAAGGCCTTATTAGATGATGCTGTTTTAGATAATGATAGTACGCTGGTGTGTGCCTTTTTTGATCATGAAGAAATTGGTAGTGAGAGTAATAGAGGCGCAGATGGTAGTTTCATGGGAGATGTCTTACAACGAATTGCTTTTAGCAATGCTTATTCACCAGAAGATTACGCAAGAACTCTTGCTAAAAGTTTTTTGATTAGTGCTGATATGGCGCATGCTTATCAACCTAGTTTTCCTTTAGCTTATGATCCTGATCATAAAGTGATGGTGAATAAAGGTCCGGTCATTAAGATAAATGCTAGTCAGCGTTACAGCACGGAGAGTATTTCTCAAGCACAATTTATTGAATGGTGTAACCAAGCTGGGGTGCCCTATCAAGCTTATTCTCATCGGAGTGATTTGGCGTGCGGCACAACCATCGGCCCGATTACCTCCGCTAAATTAGGTATTAGATCAGTTGACGTCGGTAATCCACTATGGGCGATGCATAGTATAAGAGAAAGTGCTGGAGTCTTAGATCATCATTATATGATCAAAGTTTTAAGGCAGTTTTTTATTTCTTAGGTGGATGTTATCTTAAAACGGTGTAGATTTCTTTACACCGTTTATTGGTTAGCTTAAAGTGCTTTAAAGCCAATGTCAGTGCGATAGAACATATTATCCCACTGAATAGTGTCCACCAAATCGTAAGCATTAGTTTGAGCTTCTTGTATCGTTTCACCTAAAGCGCAAGCGCATAATACGCGTCCACCTGATGTCACTATGTTATCACCTTGTTGCTGAGTACCAGCATGGAAGATTTTTTTATCAGCTTGGTTGGTATTCGACAATCCAGAAATAATGTCGCCTTTTTGATAAGTGTCAGGGTAGCCTCCAGCCGCTATCACCACACCTAAAGCGGCACGACCATCCCAATCACTTGTGGTTTTATCAAGATTACCCTCTAATGCGGCATTACATAACTCAACAAGATCACTTTTCATGCGCATCATGATGGGTTGAGTTTCTGGGTCACCAAAACGACAGTTATATTCTAGAACTTTAACTGAATTATCTTTGCTGATCATTAAGCCTGCGTACAAAAAGCCAGTGTAAGGTAAACCATCGTCAGCCATGCCTTTTAAAGTAGGGTTTATCACATCCTGCATGACCAAATCATGGATATCTTTAGTGACTACAGGAGCTGGTGAATAAGCGCCCATTCCACCCGTGTTAGGGCCTTTATCGCCATTATCACGCGCTTTATGATCTTGTGAGGTTGCCATGGGTAAAGCATTTTTACCATCCGCAATCACGATAAAACTCGCTTCTTCCCCCTCTAGGAATTCTTCAACCACGACCCGATTACCCGCTTCACCAAAGACATTACCCGAGAGCATGTTCTCAACAGCAGCAATCGCTTCTGCTACAGTTTGCGCAACTATAACGCCTTTGCCTGCTGCCAAGCCATCGGCTTTAACAACGATAGGTGCGCCTTGTTGATTGATGTAGGCAATGGCTAAGTCTTTATCAGTAAATGATTGGTAGGCCGCCGTTGGAATATGATGGCGAATCATAAAGTCTTTGCAAAAAGATTTAGAGCCTTCTAATTGTGCTGCCTTTGCCGTTGGGCCAAAGCATTTAAGTCCTGCCGCAGTAAATTGGTCGACCACGCCTAATACTAAAGGCACTTCAGGGCCAATAATAGTCAGGTCGATTTTTTCTGCACAGGCAAATGCCAATAAGCCAGAAATATCATCAACTGCAATGGCAACGTTAGTGATGTTTTCTTCTAAGGCTGTACCAGGGTTGCCCGGAGCAACAAATACGCTAGATACTTTGGGTGACTGTTTAGCTTTCCAGGCAAGAGCGTGTTCACGCCCACCACTGCCAACGATTAAGATTTTCATGTTATGACTCACTCTATATTTAATGTCGGAAATGACGCATGCCCGTGAATACCATAGCGATATTATGTTCATCTGCCGCCGCAATCACTTCGTTATCACGCATTGAACCACCGGGTTGAATAATAGCAGTAATACCCGCTTCAGCCGCCGCATCAATGCCATCTCTAAAAGGAAAAAAAGCATCAGATGCTAAGGCAGAGCCAGGCACTACCAAGCCTTCATCTTCAGCTTTAATACCCGCAATTTTAGCTGAATAAACTCGGCTCATTTGACCAGCGCCGACTCCGATAGTTTGGCCATTTTTGCAGTAAACAATCGCATTAGATTTAACAAACTTAGCTACTTTCCAAGCGAATAATAAATCAGAGAATTCTTGTTCAGTGGGTGCGCGTTTACTGACTATTTTGATATCAGAAGGATTAACTTCGCCAAAATCTTTATCTTGAACTAATAATCCACCTGCGACTCGTTTATAGTCAAATGTTGCTTCAGGTTTGGCAGCCCAAGCCCCACATTCTAAAACCCGGATGTTCTGTTTTTCTGCTAAAACGGTTTGTGCTTCGGGCGTAACACTTGGAGCAATAATCACTTCTACAAATTGACGTTTTATAATTTCAGCAGCCGTTTGAGCATCTAATTCTTGGTTAAAAGCAATGATGCCACCAAATGCGGACGTGGGGTCTGTTGCGTATGCTTTATCGTATGCAGCTAATAAACTATCAGCTTCTGCTACACCACAGGGGTTAGCATGTTTAACAATAACACAGGTCGGTTTTGCGTTGAATGACTTAACACATTCAAGTGCTGCATCAGCATCGGCAATGTTGTTATAAGATAATTCTTTACCTTGTAATTGATTCGCTGCAGCAATATTACCAGATGCTGGCGTTTTTTCACGATAGAAAGCCGCATTTTGATGCGGGTTTTCACCATAACGCATGGTTTGATTACGATAAAACTGTAAGTTAAGTGTTTCAGGGAATTGTGTGCCACTCAGTTGACCCAAATAGGTGGCAATCGCAGTGTCATAGCGAGCCGTATGTTCAAAACTTTTTAGTGCTAAGTTAAAGCGGGTTTCTCCCGAAAGCGCATTAGCCGTATTGGATAATTCGGCTAATGTTGCCGCATAATCGTTAGGATCTACAATAATGGCCACATCGGCATGATTTTTAGCCGCCGCACGAATCATAGTGGGGCCTCCAATATCAATATTCTCGATAGCTGTTTTAAAATCGCAGCTTGGGTTGGCAATGGTTTGTTCAAACGGATAGAGGTTAACGACTACCATATCAATAGCCTTAATTCCGTTGTCGTCCATAACGCTGTCATCTATACCACGACGACCTAAAATGCCACCGTGTACTTTTGGGTGTAAAGTTTTAACGCGACCGTCCATCATTTCAGGAAAGCCAGTGTATTCAGAGACTTCGGTAACTGGAATGTTATTTTCTGCTAGGATTTTGGCAGTACCACCCGTTGATAGTAGTTCAATTCCTAGATGACTCAACGCCTTTGAAAAGTCGATTATGCCAGTTTTATCAGACACACTGATCAGGGCTCGAGTTATTTTTTTGTTCATGCAGACCTTTTTTAATTATATTGATAGGTGGGTGATGTAACGAAAAAACTTGGCTGATATAGCAAGTTTTAAGATATGTCGTACTGTTCTAGTTTTTTTCGTAGGGTACTTCTGCTTAAGCCTAAAGTTTTTGCTGCCTTAGTTTGATTATATCCAGAGTGTTCTAAGGCAATCTCAAGCAAAGGTTTTTCAACTTCACTAATGACCATGGCGTGTAAACCAACGGCATCATGCCCACTGAGTTGAGATAAATATTGTTCTATTGTTTGTTTTACATAGACTGAAAGCGGTAGAAGCAGAGCGCTTTTGCTGTCTATGTTAATAATTTCAGCACTTTTAGGTGATGCATTTGTAGTCATTAACACTATCCAGTTTAAAAATTAAATGCCAAATTTATGTGTAATATTTGTTCGGTCGGACACTGAGCTTGATTGACTTTGTTTTTCGTTTCTTGGCTGATGTTATCAAAGTGTTTAAAATACCAATTTATATGTTTTCTAGCTATTCTTACACCCGTAATGTTTCCATAAAAACTATAGAGTTGTTCTAAATGGTTTAGTAGTGTGGTCTGTATGGTTGCATGTGTGGGTTTTTCTAAAGTATTTCCTGTCTCTAGGAAATGATTAATTTCTGAAAATAACCAAGGATTTCCTTGAGCAGCACGACCAATCATAATCGCATCTGCACCTGTGATTTTCAGGACGTAATCCGCTTTTTCAATTGAATCAATATCACCGTTAGCAATAACAGGAATGTTGACAGTATTTTTAACACTTTTTATGGTTTCGTATTCTGCTTGCCCATTAAATTTACAAGCACGGGTTCTGCCGTGTAATGTTAATGCAGCAATGCCAGCTTGTTCGGCAATTTTAGCAATTTCTATCGCATTACGGTTTCCTAGATCCCACCCCGTGCGCATTTTTAGAGTAACGGGAATATCGACAGCGTTTACCACGGCGTCTAATATTTTTTTGACTAAAACTTCATCTCTTAATAGGGCAGAACCTGCTGCAACTGAGCAAACTTTCTTTGCAGGGCAGCCCATATTGATATCAATTATCTGAGCGCCGCGTTCAGCATTAAGTATTGCGGCTTCAGCCATTTGGTACGGATCTGTACCTAAAATTTGTACAGACCTTAATCCTGATTCGCCAGTATGATCGGCTTTTAGTAACGTTCTTTTATGATATCGTAAGGCAGGGTTTGATGCAACCATCTCTGAAACGGCTAATCCTGCACCATGTTTTTTACATAATTCCCTAAATGGCCGGTCACTTATCCCAGCCATTGGTGCAAGAATCAATTTATTTTTTAATAAATGTGTACCGATTTGCATTAAGCTAATACAAGCTAACTACTTATCAGTAGAGGTATCGAATTCCTCATTCCAAATAGGATTATCACGATCTTCAGGGTTTAACTTAGCAATATCTTCAGGATAGATATGCCAGAAAGATTTGTCGATTTTAGCGTTGCTATAACCTTCTTTTTTCTCGTGGGTAAATGGACACCACCAGTTTTCAACAATTTTAACCAAGTAAGCATGCCATTCAAATAATGCGACACTGATGGGGCAGTACCAAGTGCAGTTTAAAATCCAATAGAGTTTAGACTGTGCTAAGCTGAGTTTAAAAGACCCGTGCATAGTAATTTGGCTTTTTAAATCATAACGGTGGGATTCTCGTGCGGGGAGGAAGTCAGAATATTTTTTTATGTTTTTTCCACCCACTAATATTAGATGGTAATAAGTCAGATAGGCACTTAAAAAAACGAACGGCAAGGTTAAGATGGGCAAATACACAAATACCAAGCCTAAGGCTCTTTTCCATACCGGTTGTTGATTATGATTTTTGCCGATTTCCGCTCGACCACATGATTCGCAGGCTTTCATTGCTTTAATATCCTCATTCATATTGTAATTATTGTTATGACCGATGCACTAATAAATTTACCATTAGTACTGTTCTATGCAGCTTGTATAAAAAAACTACATTTTATAATGCTAATAAAGTTGGCTCAATGCTTTTATAGACTAGCTGAGACCGAGCAAAAGAAAGTTTTTAAATATTCACTTTCAGGTGACGCAGGATCAATGGGGTGATCAGCTCCTTGACCCCCGCTAGCAAAAAAAACTAAATGCCGATCGATATGACGACCCGAACTTCGTAAGATTTCGTGCAAATTGTCTCTGCTTAAATGAAATGAACAGGAAGCAGAAATCAGAATGCCATTTTTAGATAATACTTGCAAAGCCAAATGGTTAAGACGTCTATAAGCCTCATATCCTAGTTTAAAATCTTTTTTACGTTTAATTAATGCGGGTGGGTCAAGCACAATAATATCATAGAGCTGATTTTCTAATCGAGCTTGCTTAAGAAATTCAAAGACATCGCTACGTATAAAATTCATCTTGTCAGCGACTTGGTTCAGATGGGCATTTTCCAAGGCGAGCGTTAAAGCCCCCTCAGATGCATCAACACAAGTGACTTCTGCTGCCCCAGCAATCGCCGCCGGAATTCCCCAGGCGCCGGTATAAGAAAATAAATCTAATACCCGTTGATCTTTTGCAATGCTAGCTAAATACGCACGACTACTGCGATGATCATAAAACCAGCCTGTTTTTTGTCCCTCAAGAATATCGACTTTAAATTGAGCACCATTTTCTTCAATCAAGAGTTTTTCTGGTAATTGACCATAAACGACTTCGGATTCTTGACTTAAACCTTCTAACTGTCTTTGGCTATTATCATTTTTTAAAATAATTGCCGTAGGATTCAATAGCTCAATCAAAGCAGTAAATAGCATGTCTTTGCGAAGCTCAATACCTGCTGTGGTTATTTGTAAAGATAACACATCATCAAACCGATCGATGACTAAACCCGGTAAACCGTCACTTTCACTAAAGACTAAGCGGTAAAAAGGTTTAGGGAAAATCTTGTCGCGTAAAGTAAGTGCCGTGCTTAAGCGCTCTTTAAAAAAGGTTACCCCACATTTTAAATTAGCTTTTCTAGTTAATAAGCGTGCGCAAATTAAGGTTTGCGGATTAATATAGGCGGTGCCTAATATTTTGCCATCTTCACTTTTAACGTTGACTAATTCCCCAGCACTGAACTGTTCTAATGGGCTTTTTTTAGTATCCACCTCATTGCTAAACACCCATAAATGACCTTTGCGTAAGCGCTTGTCTTCGTTTTTCTTTAAATGTAAATCGGGTAGCGACATAGTTTAGGTAAGATAATTGAGCGTTAAGTGTGAAGGTGTTAGCGTTTAACACCGTCTAATCTAATCCAGTCTTCTTGTTGAACTAACGGATTAAAGTCGATAAATTTTTCGTAAGCTTGAATAACAGCATCGGCTTGCTCAAATAAAATACCCGATAAAACTAATTGTCCGCCTGTCGCTACTAGGGCAGAAATATTCTCAGACATCTCTATTAAAGGTTTAGCTAAGATATTTGCTAAAACCACATCAGCCTGAAAAGGGGTAAATTGTTCAGGTAAATAGCACTGAATTTTGTCTTGTACCTTGTTCTTTAGGGCGTTGCTTTCCGTTGCGGTGATCGCTTGTGGATCAATATCAACGCCATGAGCAACTTTTGCGTCTAATAATACAGCCGCAACCGCTAAGATACCTGAGCCGCAACCATAGTCGATAACGGTTTTATTTTGTAGGTCATGACTTGCTAACCATTCTAAGCATAATGCTGTCGTGGGATGAGTGCCTGTACCAAAAGCTAAACCGGGATCTAAAGTTAGACAAACCGTATCGGGTTCATATTGTTCTTGATCTGTTGGGCAAACCCACAATCTATCTGCAAATTTCATGGGATGATAAAACTCCATCCATGCGCGTTCCCATTCTTGATCGTCCACGGCTTCATACAGCCAAGCATTTAAAGTAGCAGTCTTAAATTTTTGGGATACTAAATCTTTTATCAGCTCAATATCTGCATCTAACTCGTATAAAGCAACAACTTGGGTATTACTCCAGATTTTAGTTTCCCCAATTGCAGGTTCGTAAACGGGTTCGTCTTCTGCATCCATATAGGTTACAGACACAGCACCCAAATCGCTAAAGAAATCTGCTAATTGGGGCGCGGTTTTTTCATCAGTGATAACAGAGAGTTGATGCCAAGCCATAGTTAAGAAGATTGCAATAATAATACTACTTAATTGATACCCAGTTTCTTTTCCAGATAATGAATGTTTTGTTGGCCTATACCAAAAGCACTATCATTCATAATATCTTGTTGAAGTGGGATATTGGTTTTAATACCGTCAATAATAATTTCACTCAATGCCGTTCTCATACGAGCAATGGCACCGGCACGAGTTTCACCATGCGCGATTAATTTACCAATCATTGAATCGTAATAAGGTGGTACTTTGTAGCCGTTGTAAATGTGAGTTTCACAACGGATTCCTGGGCCACCGGGCATGTGGAATTGATCGATTTTACCAGGGCAGGGCATAAACGTTTTAGGGTCTTCTGCATTTAAGCGACATTCAATGGCATGTCCAGTCATTTTGACCTGATCTTGAGTGATTGATAATGGCATTCCTGCAGCAATACGTAGTTGTTCTTTTACGATATCAACACCCGTGACCATTTCAGTCACTGGATGCTCAACTTGAACACGGGTGTTCATTTCAATGAAATAAAACTCACCTTTTTCATATAAAAACTCAAAAGTACCCGCACCTAAATAACCGATATCCACACACGCTTTTGCGCAGCGCTCACCAATGGCTTTACGTTGCTCTTCGGTAATACCGGGTGCAGGTGCTTCTTCAACTACTTTTTGATGGCGTCTTTGCATAGAGCAATCCCGCTCACCTAGATGAATCGCATTACCAAAAGAGTCAGCGAGTACTTGAAACTCAATGTGACGCGGATCTTCCAAGAACTTTTCCATGTACACTGTGGGGTTGCCAAAAGCGCTACCCGCTTCGGCTTTGGTCATTTCAATAGCGCCGACTAAAGCCGCTTCGGAATGTACGGTACGCATACCTCTACCACCACCGCCACCAGCCGCTTTAATAATCACTGGATAGCCAATCTCTTTAGCCATTTTTAGATTAAGCTGATCATCGTCAGAAAGTGGATCATTATTACCGGGCACACAAGGTATACCTGCGGCAATCATGGCATTTTTAGCAGAGATTTTATCACCCATCATGCGGATGGTATCTGCATTCGGGCCTATAAAGACAAAGCCACTTTGCTTTACTTTCTCTGAGAAATCTGCGTTTTCAGATAAAAAACCATAACCAGGGTGAATGGCTTCAGCATCCGTAACTTCAGCCGCACTGATAATAGCTGGGATGTTTAAATAACTGTCAGCAGAAGCAGCGGGGCCAATACAGACTGATTCATCAGCCAAACGGACATGTTTTAGATCACGGTCCGCTTCAGAATGTACAGCAACTACTTTAATGCCTAATTCTCTGCAAGCACGTAAAATACGTAGCGCAATTTCGCCGCGATTGGCGATGACTATTTTACTGAACATAATAATTCCGTTGCTTATTCAATGATGAATAATGGTTGGCCGTATTCGACGGGTTCAGCATTTTCAACCAAGATCTTTGATACGGTACCGCTTTTATCCGCTTCAATTTGGTTAAGGATTTTCATAGCTTCGATAATGCAAAGCGTATCTCCGGCTTGTACTGATTGACCCACTTCTACGAATGTTTTAGAGCCAGGTGATGCAGAACGGTAAAAAGTACCGACCATCGGTGATTTTACCGTGTGTCCAGTCACTTTTTCTTCAGCGGGAGCGGCAACTGGAGCTGCAGATGGCTGTACTGGTGCAGCAATAGATGCAGCATAATTGATCGGTGCAGCGGCTACGGTATTACCATAACGATTAATACGAATTGATTCTTCGCCTTCTTTAATTTCAATTTCGGCAATGCCTGATTCTTCAATGATTTCGATGAGTTTTTTTATTTTTCTAATATCCATTGCTTAGGGTCTCTCGGTTAAAATCTGATGAGCAGCCTGTAAGGCCAGTAGGTATCCTGACGCACCCAATCCTGAGATAACGCCAATTGCAATATCTGAGAAATAGGAATGTTTTCTAAAAGGTTCGCGTGCATAGACGTTTGATAAATGAACCTCTATAAAGGGAATTTTTGTTGCTAATAAAGCGTCTCTGATTGCTACACTGGTGTGGGTAAAAGCAGCTGGATTGATAATGATAAAATCGACTTGATCATGATAAGCGCTGTGAATGAGTTCAACTATTTCATGTTCAGCGTTATTTTGATTAAATTGTAGCGTATGTTCCAACTTACTAGCTTGAGTTTCAAGAAGATGTTGGATGTCTGCTAGGGTTTTATTTCCATAATGACCTGGCTCTCGTATACCTAGTAAATTTAAATTAGGGCCATTTAAAACAGAAATTATTGCCATTTATAATTATTGTTATATAAGGTGGTAACAAAAAGATGGGTAATTCTACCTTGTTTATGATTTTTGTCCAGACAAACTATGATTATGACAATATAGTCGCAATATAGCTTCAAAATTTCAGAGTTTAAGAGCTTATCGCTACATATCTGAATTTAAATTGTGCGGTTTAGAGGGGGGAGGGGTTATTAACATTACGGTTTTGTTACAGTTTTACGTATTGATAGAAGAAGTGTTTCGCCACTTCTGCAGTTAATAGATATAAACACACAATGAGGCCAATTAAGCCAATTAAGGTCGGTGGCAAAGGTGCAAAGCCAATTAATCCAGCTAAAGGTGAGTACGGTAAGCTGATGGTAATGAGTACTATACTGAAGGTGGCTAAACTTAAATAAATACTCGGTCGGGTTTTAAAGAAAGCTTGGCTACTCCGTACTACAAATACAATTAAGGCAGCGGATAACACGGATTCTGTAAACCATGCGGTTCTAAACTCTTCTGGCGAGGCATCCATCAGTAGCAGCAAGCCAAATGTCATGTAGTCATAGATTGAGCTGACAAAACCAAAAGTGATCATGAATTTACGAATAAACTTTATGTCCCAACGCCGAGGTTGGGCGATCATTTGCGCATCCACATTGTCAGATGCAATGGTCATTTCTGGAAAATCGGTCAGCAGGTTTGTTAGTAGAATTTGTTTGGGTAATAGGGGTAAAAATGGCAAAAATAATGACGCGCCCGCCATACTAAACATATTCCCAAAATTAGAACTCGTGGCCATAAAGACATACTTTAAGGTATTGGCAAAAGTGATTCGACCTTCTTTCACACCCTGTACTAAAACCCCTAAGTCTTTTTCTAGTAAAACAATTTGGGCGGTTTCTTTAGCCACATCTGCCGCACTATCGACAGAAATCCCCACATCGGCGGCATGTAAGGCAGAGACATCATTAATGCCATCGCCCATGTAACCGACTACAAAGCCGGCTTTTTTTAAGGCTAAAATAATGCGTTCTTTTTGATTGGGTTCAACTTCGGCAAATAAATCGACATCGGCGACTTGGTTCATGAGTGCTAAATCGCTCATGTTATGAATTTGTGGGCCAGTGAGTACTTCATGCTCAGCCAGTCCTAGCTGTTTGCTGACGGTCGCCGCCACTAAGTGATTATCGCCCGTTATAATTTTCAGAGTAACGCCCAAGTCTCTTAATTGTTGGATGGTGGCTGCACAGTTTTGTTTAGGTGGATCAAAGAAGGTTAAGAAACCAATAAAGCATAAATCAGCTTCATCTTGATTGGTGAGCGTGGTTTGGGTAGGGCATTTTTTATAGGCTACCCCTAAAGTGCGAAAACCTTCACGGCTAAATTGTTGGTAGTACGTATCAATTTGCTCTAGTGCATTTTCGATAGGGATTATAGAGCCATCATTCGCTTCAGCCGTTTTACAAATTGCTAAGATATTGTTTAAGGCGCCTTTGCTTATTAATAAGGTGTCTTCTTGATCTTTGACTAATATACTGAGGCGTTTTCTGTAAAAATCATAAGGGATTTCAGCGAGTTTTTCGCAATCTGTTACATCAAACGTTTGATAGCTACGGATAGCCTCATCTATAGGGTTGTTAAAGCCCGTTTCATAAAAAGAATTAAGATACGCATAGCGATTAACCTTAATACTCAGGTTAGCGTTTATGTCTAAACTTCCTTTAAGATGAACTACACCCTCTGTTAAGGTACCGGTTTTATCGGAACACAGTACATTCATACTGCCAAAGTTTTCGATAGAGGCTAATTGCTTAACAATGACTTTTTGAGCCGCCATGCGTTTTGCGCCATGCGCTAAATTAACGCTAATGATGGCGGGTAATAGTTGGGGGGTTAAGCCTACCGCTAAGGCTAGGGCAAATAAAAATGAATCAACGATGGGTTTTTCTAAATAAACATTCACTGCGAATATCAGAATCACCAGAATTAAGGTGACTTCCATCAATAAATACCCAAAGCGCCGGACACCGCGTTCGAATTCTGTTTCTGGGGGTTTTTGTTTAATGCGTAGTGATATTTTACCGAATTCTGTGGCTTGTCCTGTGGCAATAATCAAGGCAGTGCCACTACCGCTTTGGACATGCGTGCCCATCCATAAGGTGTTGGTTCTTTGGCTTAATGGTGTATCAAGCTTTAGTACACTGGGTTGTTTTTCAACAGGATAACTCTCGCCAGTGAGTAACGCTTCATCAACAAATAAATTTTCTGAGTTAACTAATAAACAGTCACCAGGAATAATATCGCCCGCTTTTAACTGAATCATATCGCCCGGAACCAGTTTTTCACTGGAAATCTCCCGTGTTTCGTTATCACGCAACACACAAACGGTTATTTGCACAATAGCGAGTAAGTCTTTGATAGCATTTGCCGCGCCTTTTTCTTGCCAAAAGCCCAAACTGCCGCTGATGAAAATAATCGTTAGGATAATAGCGGCATCGACTTTTTCATTTAAATAGAAAGACAAGCCCGTCGCAAATAACAGAATTAAGATGATGGAGTTTTTAAACTGGGCTAAAAATAGTTTGAGATTGCTGGTTTGTTTTTTAGCGTTGAGTTGATTTGAACCGTATTGCTTAAGTCTTTCTTCGGCAATAGCTTCATTAAGCCCTGTCAAAGAGGAGTTTAATAAAAGTAGTTGTTGCTCTACTGATGTACTCCAAAATGCTGATTGATCCTGCGGGGCTTTGGAGATTTTCATAGTATCAATAAATTAAGTTCAACTGTGGAAACTGGTGGGCGGTTCCACTGATGTGAGTCGGTGGAACATACGTGCAATTAATTAAGTCCAGTCACTATTGTCATCACTAGCACTATCATCATCCCATGAAGAATTATCAGCGATACCGAAATCATTACCGCCCATATCACTATTAGGATTTGGGGTATTATCATCATTCCATGAGGTGTTATCTACTTGAGGGTTGGCAAAATTATCAGGGTGCTGAGTAGGACGACCATCGCTGTCTAAAAAGTGATGGACTAAAGCTTCACCCGCAGCCACGCCTGCTCCTAAGGCTGCGCCTGTGGCAAGACTCCCCATTAAACCTGAGCTTTGCCCGCCCATGGGTTGATTAGCGACATTACCACCGGCATAATTACCGTAGGGCGCGGTGTTGTTTGGACGTGGTGTATTACCTGAATAATTGTTAGGGTAATTAGCCGATAAATCGGTTTTGTTTCTTCTTGTTAAATAGCTGATCAGCGAAATAATGATCAGTAAACCAACAAATAGGCCAACAGCAGGTAGCCACTGGGTTACTGCGCTGGGCAAGTTTACTGCACTTTGACTCGATTGAGTTGTGGTCTCTGAGTTACCTGATAACTGTGCTTTAAGGTGTTGTATCGTTTCTGGTTTCGCGAAATCCAAGCCGGGAGCTAAACTTTCAGCGGTGTTTAATTCAGTTTTAGCGGCAGCTAACAAGCCTTGCTTTGCTTTAAGTTCAGCTTCAACAAAGTGCGCTTTTGCGCTGTTGGGGTGATCTTTTAGTACTTTATCCATCATCGTTTCAGCCTCGGAGAATTTACCCGCTTCTGCGGCTAAATACACTTCGTGCATAGAAGGTTCATCCGTTGCAAAACTGTTGTTACCTAAACAAAGTGTTAAGATGATGGTCGCAAAGGGGATGGTTACACGTTTAAACATTTAATAATCCTCAGATAGTTAATAATAGGAATGGCACATCGCTAATAAATCCGAATGTCAGACATTCTTTGTGCGAAACAATTCCCTAACAGGTAAAATCGTTTCATTTTACTCCCTCTTTCTTATATCCCAAAAATCTTATGCGAATTTATAAAACAATGTTGATTGCTCTGGCCTTAACAAGTCAAAGCTGTTCAGTTTATCAAGCGGCGATACAACCAGGGCCGGTTGATTTATCAGGCATCGTGTTAGGGACACCGAGGCAAATGATTATTGCTAAATTAGGGCAGCCAAAACATGAAGATAAAGATGCAAATGGTCATAAGCAGGATTATTTTGAATATAACTCTGGTTTAAATGAAGTATCAAAAACTCGGGTAGTTCCGTATGCAGCGGCAGACTTGTTTTCATTTGGTTTAGCAGAGTTGGCCTTATGGCCGCTTGAAGAAGTTGCCATGAAAGCCGCAAAATGTACCGCAATTGCCACTTACGATGCCAATTTAAAACTGACCAATTGGCATATACAAAAGAATGAAAAGGGTAATTTACCCTGTTAATGACAGATTATGTTGTGTACTCATTTTAACTCCTATACACTCAGCCTCTCATAAACCCTAATAATTATAATGAAAGGGTGTTTTTAGCTCAGGAGGATAGTATGGCAAGTGCAACAAATATTCAGCGTCGACGCTTTTTAGGTCAGTCCGCTTTCGGTTTAGCGGCTTTTGCTAGTTTTCCAAGCCGATTAGTAGCGATGGGAGACATGCAAGGTTTTCCCAAAGTGGCCCCGAACAAAGCAAGCGCAAATTTTAAAGCGGATGTGGAGTTTGATTTATTTTGTAGTCTGGGGTCAGTGACGATATTACCCGGTCAAAAGACTAAAGTTCAGCACTACTCTGCGGTATTAAAAACCGGGCCTAAAGACACCTTAATAGATATTCCGGGGTCTTACTTAGGTCCGTTAATTAATCTACACAAAGGTCAGAAAGTTAGAATCAATCTGCATAATCAATTACCCGAGCCGTCCGTGACGCATTGGCATGGCTTACATGTGCCAGCCAATATGGATGGACATCCGCAGTATGCGATTATGCCAGGTGCTGTTTTAGTGTATGAATTTGAAGTCTTGAATAGAGCCGGGATGAATATTTACCATCCCCATGCGCATGAGGCCACCGCTACTCAGGTTTATAACGGCTTAGCGGGTGCTTTGTTTGTGCGTGATGAAGAAGAAGCGGCTTTAGAATTACCTTCTGGTGCTTACGAATTACCTATTGTCATTCAGGATCGGCGTTTTGATCACCAAAACCAGTTAATGTATGCCAGTAACCGACATGATCAGATGGTGGGATTTTATGGTGATCAAATTCTGGTTAATGGCAAACCCAACGTCCAAATTGATGTTGAAAGTCGAGCTTATCGCTTACGAGTCTTAAATGGTTCTAATGCGCGTATTTACAAATTAGCTTGGGACGATGGTACACCCATCACCGTTATTGGTGTGGATGGTGGTTTGTTAGAACAGCCAGAAGCTAAACCTTATGTGATGTTAGCCCCGGGTGAGCGTTTAGACGTATGGGCTGATTTTAGCGGTCGGAATGTAGGTGCACAATTAGTGTTACGCAGTTTAGGCTTTTCTGGAGTATTACCGAAAATGGCTGAGCGTATGGGCGGCATGATGATGCATGCAAATCAGTTACCTGTCGGTAGTGATTTCCCTATTTTTACGGCGCATGTCACTAAAAAAGTCAGCGATAGTCCTAAGTTACCGAGTAAATTATCGATTATTGCTCGTCATTCGGTAAGCGACACAGCTAATCCTAATAATCCGTTGCCAATTGCCATTTCTGAAAGCCCTATGGCTATGCTGCTTAACGGTAAAGCGTATGCCTTTAATGATCCATTACCTACAGAGCGTATTAAGTTAAATAGTATTCAGTTAATGGAAATTTTCCATGATCATGGGGCAAGTGGGCATGGTGGTGGAATGGGTATGGGTATGGGTGGTATGAAGCATGGTGGCGGTATGGGCATGATGATGTCTATGGCGCATCCGATTCATTTACATGGGCAACAGTTTCAGATTGTGAGTCGGTCCATTAATGCCAATCATGCAGAAGATTATGCCACGGTGCGGGATGGCTTTATTGACAGCGGTTTAAAGGATACGGTATTAGTCATGCCGGGTGAAACCGTAAGAATCATCAAGCCGTTTCAAGACTTTACCGGCTTATTTATGTATCACTGTCATAATCTTGAACATGAAGATATGGGCATGATGCGTGAATTTTTGATTTACGATAAAGTGTAATTAAGTCATCTTTGCTATGCAGGCTCGCACAGTGCCTATGTGAGCCTGAATATACACAACGGTACTGTAGCGTGGTTTGGAAATATTGATATCGAAACAGCCCCGCCCCAATTTTGATGTCGGCAATATTGATTTGGTCGATGCTCATTTGCGGTGAAAATACGTCTCTCATAGAGGGTTTTATTGCGAAGTTTTATCGTATTTGGGTCAAAACGTATAGGTCAGGTACTTATACGTATCCTATTTCGCTATGAAAAAACTAAAGCGTTACTCGACTTTATCGTATCAGGTCTATTAGAAGAATGGTTTGAAGCAGATAGATGCGGTGTGGGTTCAGTGGCCTAAGAAACTATCGGTTGCACTGATAACTTATAAAACACCCTAATGTACTACACAAAAAGACTCCAAACATTAATAAAATTATGCTAAATTCCTAACATCAACTTTTTTAAAATGGGGGGCTTAATTCACTCTATTCCTAACTCTTTTAATAAAGTTGTCTACCCGCCCGCACAACAAATTAATTTAGGAAACAAGATGAAAACAGGTAAAATATCAGCTCAGCTCAGCTCAGCTCAGCTCAGCTCACTGCCCAAGATCTGCCCGCTACACTTAACGTTGCCAACGCTTTAGCCTACACAGGCACAGATCCTATCGCCATTGTCGATAACAGTACTACGATTTCGCTTAATCTCAACCGAATTACCGCCTTGGGAGCAACAGTCGCCTCCCTGCAAACAACCGACACTTCTCCCATTTATGGTGTCATCAGTATTGCCGATACACTTAGCTTTGCCGGAAAAACTACGAACGGCAATGGCAACGCCGCTGTATTCAGTAATGTCACCGATAAAGTGGCTAACTATACCGACGCAAATATTGCTGCTATAAACAATCTCGGTGCGCAAGTCACTGGGGTGGGTTTTAGTGATACCGTCGATAATTTGAATACCGCTAAAACCCAGTTGTTAACTTGGATGGCTGGTGTATTAAAGAGCTATAACTTATCGTTAAACTTGCCTGATGGTACTGTCTTGCAATCGTTTACGACTGATGGACAAACTTTAACAATCAATGCGGCTAATGCGGCTGGGTTTGCTAACAAAGGCTTAAACTTCTCACTTAAAATACAAGACACTACCGCAAATCTTAATGCCGTCAACTTACATGCTTTGGCTTCTTTGGGGTCGCAGCTGCTATCTATATATGATCCTGACCACACTAACTGGTCAAATCCCATTAGCCAAGCCATTAATGTAGCTGATGTAC
>CAIQNQ010000076.1 GCA_903873165.1 uncultured Methylococcaceae bacterium
CTTATCGACCGTTTTAACTTCAACATTTAAAGTGTGAGTACCAGGCGTAACTTTTTTCAAATTTGGATAAGGTACAAAAAAATGCATAACTCGTGGAGTACCTGATCCGTCTTCACCTGTAGAGTTTGTCCATGCCACTGGTTTAATGGTCGGCTTTACACTGCCTCTTTCCAATAGAAATCCCGGTAATATATTATCCATATTCACTGGATTTGGACTGACACCACCAAAATCAAAACTTGCTAAGTCAGTGCCCTCCAAAGAAATTTTAATAGCATCTAAATCCGGCACAAGTGAGTTTTCTGAAACTTTAATAGCAAAACCTAAACCCTCTGACATTTTTGTCATAATATCAGGGGTAAATTTGTTATATTGAAGCTTCACTTCAAACTGCTGAGTAGCATTAGGAATTAAGCCAAAATCATGCTTCATGATAGTCAGTAGGCTATTAGCACCAGCATTTATTTGTAAATGCAAGTGTGCGCTAATACCATTAGGAGGTAACGAAGTACCCATGGGGGCAATATCTTCTTCTGCCGCCACTTGTGTTTGCGCCTTTACTTTAAACGATGCTCCCGCCTTAGAACAAGCTGCAGGCGTTAACAGTTTGTCTAAAGTATCTTTGGATATATTATTAATGACTTTCTTCTTATAAAAAAATATAGCACCACAAGTCCCCTTTTTAGGATCATTTCTAATAACGTTATCTAAAGTCACCTTTGAATAACCCGCAGTCGTAATATTTTTATTCGCTAATGTAATGGGTAAAGAAGTGTCATCAAAGATATGAAGATATTTTAAATTACCTTGCTCAGAGGTGATTAAAATATATTTAGCGGTAGAACCTGTTTCGATACTGCTTATTGAACCCGCTAATTTTGCTTTGATAATGACGCCTTTATCGGCATCGCCTGCGGCTTGGCTATAATCAATACCTTTATGCAGTTTTGAGCCAACTTTTCCTGGATTACGTGGCCCATAAACACTAGCCACTTGCCATTCATTAGGGATATGCGTGTAAGCTGGGGCGGCGGCGGGAGTCTTTTGAGGAGAAATAATAATAGCACTATGGGCAATATTCGAAGCAAAGAACAGGATAATACCCAGATAAACACTCAATAAATATTTAAATATGTTCATATCTCTAAACCCTTATTGAGGAAAGCTAAATTTTTTATGACCATTTAGCCAGATGGAAAATCCACCCAAAGCATTTTCCTCAATACGTTCTGAAGTGACAACTGCACCGTGATAACTTGGTTGCCAACGCTGTAAGGGGTTATCGACATTAATTACAATCAGTTTAATAACATCAGCGGTGGGGGTTTTTGGTAAGCCTTTCAATAAAACGTATCGACCATTACTGGCAATTTGGGCTTCTTCTATGGCATACAAAGCCAGTTTTTCTGTTAACAACACTTCACCAGCAGCACTATAAACCGATAGCGCGGGGGCATTATTATCTTCACCCACGTCTATCAGTAATACTCTGCCGCCATCTTCTGAAATTAATACTGAAGAATTTGATAAGAAAAATTCTCGGTTAATATCCTTAAGTGTTTTTGACCACAAAGTACCTGTTGCATCCTGATAGCGAAATTGCCTGCCTACTAAGGATTTGTCAATGCTGGGTGGCAACACTGCCCATAATGATCCAATGGTCGCGCCATGACTTTGATCTGGAGAAACGATGGCTCTTTCCAGTGTAAAAGACGGGGCACTCTCTTTAAGCGGTGGTTGAACTACCGGAAGATCCCAGCCATTACTGTCTCTAAAAGTAAGCTGGTTATTTTCAACAACCGCCCAAGGGCCTGACAATGAAATATTGGCTTTAGCTCGAATAAGAACAGGTAGTGAGCTGATTTGATTATTCTTTGAGTTTTGGAACGATCCCGAAGCACCTAAAAATAAATCCGTCGGATTTTTTAAATTGAACTTTGCTCTGGCTGTATATACACCATCACCCGCTTTAAAATCCCCTTTTTCACCAAGATCATTAAAGTTTGCCAACGTTGCGACAGCGTTTTGGGCATTGCTATCAAGTTGTTGTAGTAAAACAGTTTCAGCCTTAAATTCAGGTTTTATAGTGACAGTTGCGGTAATCCATGCTTCTTGATTGGTTGGGATATATTTAGGCGTCACTTGCATTTCGCCTAGACTTGGCGGTAAATCTGGAGGCTGTGAATTTATCGATTGGGCAAAAGCCAAATCTGAAACGAGATTTAAAATGCTCACTAGTAGTAAACATAAATACCTAGAGCTTGAAAAGACAGGCCGTAAGGTGGCATTGTTAAAAAAGAAATAAGTCATCTCAAAAGTCTCTACAAGTATATAACTGCGATTCAATACAACTAATGAATCCTATGTCAACGATTAGTTTTGATGTGTTTTATACCAATAATATTTACGTAAAGCAAACATATTTTTATGACAATTATTTGAAATGTAGTGCAGAAACCAGATGATTAAATTCTTGTGGATTCAGTTAAACTTTTAGTTATTAAAAAGAATGGGTAAAAAGGTTTTTTATCTTAGGCTTTCTATTTCAACCAAGCTTAATCCGGTGAGATCGGCTATGGCTTCTGTGCTTTCACCTTTCTGAAGTAGTTTTAAGGCGATTGTTTTTGTGGATTGTTCCAGGCCTTGAAGCATTCCTTTTTGTATCCCCTGTTCCAAACCTTGCTCCATGCCTTGTTCCATTCCTATCGCTTTGCCTTCATAATAACCATCACCAAAAGAAGACTCAAACATACTGGCTTGGTAACGTAAGTCATCTTTATAGTACTCGTAGGCTTTTTGTTCGTCTTCTGGTAGTTTCATGATGCTGAGCTTTTCTTGAGCTTCTTTTAAACCTTTAGCGGTAAAGCTGTCTTTAATTTCTTCATTTTTTAGAAAGTAAATCCACTCATCTAAGGTATCTTTAGCGATGTCGTTAAAGCGGTTTATTTTTATCAGATAATATTCTGGATACAATGATTCTAGGGTGTCTTTTTCAAAGAGTTGTTTTTGTTTTTCATTAAGTTCTAAAACATCATGATTGTGTACGCCTATAAAACGGGTGGTGCCTTTGTAAACATAATCAGTGCCGCTACCCAAATCAAAATAAAGGATGTTAATGGAGATAACTTTAGTGATACTAGCATAAGAACTATTATCTTCCATGTGTTCTAGGGCTATTTTAGAGAC
>CAIQNQ010000077.1 GCA_903873165.1 uncultured Methylococcaceae bacterium
GAGTATGGCTGTGCAGTTGTACGACACTATTTTAGATAGTTTAAGTATTTCTATTGATGAAATTAGACGTAAGAATGAAAAGCCATCTGAGCAATTACGTGGAATTGTCGATTTATTGTTTCGACTCACTGATGAGGCACCAGCAGTCATGCGATTTTTGTACTTATTAAAGCATGACGAATTTATTCCTGAGTTATTACCGCTTCATGAGACAGCGGCGTTTTCAAAAATTAATAAGATTATTCAAGTCGGCATTAAGATAGGTGAGATTAGAGATTTAGATCCTAATTTGATAAACGCTCAATTATTTGGGGTAGTGAATGGTACTTTACGTGCTGTTTTAAATGCTGAGCTAGATAAAAAAGCGGACGCCTATTTAAGTCAAACATGGTTGGCAGCCTGGTCTTTAGTGGCTAAGAAGTTCTGAGAATAGCGGATGGGCGATGTTGTTCAGTTTAAGAAACCATCTGTTGCAGAAAAACATAAAGGTAAAACGTTATGTCAGAGTGGTTTTCATAAATGGAAAATAATTAAAGAACAACAATTTGATGTTAAACAAGGTAAGCTTATTACCGTTTATCAGTGCACTCGATGTGCAAAAATAAAATCCAAAGCGCTGTAATAAGCTATACCCAGTTTATGTTTTAAGAGTAGCATTTTAAATTTTCAGGGTTTTACTGCAGTGATTAAAGCATTGCCCGCTTTACGTTCGCTGATACTAATATTTATAAACCCTGCTGTTTGCATTTGCTGTAAAGCGACGCCTTCACGCATCACGTGATCTTCGGATTCATCATTAAATAAATGGACGATCCATTGTTCTAGTAAGTCATTGCGGTTTATAGGGGTTAGTACTTTAAAATACCGTCCGATTTCTTCCTGAATTAAGCGCGTGTGTTGCCTGATATTATCTAAGGCATAACGATCGCCGTTTATAAATTGGCCGTTGGGTTTAAGTACCCGAAATATTTCTTTAAGTACTTGTTCTCTATAGCTGTGAAGAAAGTTATGTAGCGTATAAGCAGAGGCAATCATGTCAAAACTATTGTCGGCTAAGTTTTGAAGGGCGGTTAAAGCGTCATCACCACAAAAACTGAGTTGTCCCTTAGCCACCCAATCTTTTAAATTTGCTTTAGCTTGATCTTGCATGGTCGGTTCATTATCAACACTCAAGATATGCAGATGACTGTTGCCAGATAACATGGCTAAGGTAGTAATGCCAGTGCCGCCCCCCAATTCAAGCACTTCTAATGTTTCTGTGGTGCTTGAATAGGCATTAACAGCAGCACCTACTAAACGACTCATTTCGGTAGCCGCAGGACATATTAGTTGCAGCATGTCATATTCTTTGCCAATGATAGTGGAGAACATGGCGTCAAATGGGGTAGTGTTGCTCATAAGTAGCTCTTAATGTTTTATACTGTTAACGAAGATTAGGACTTAATAATAAGCTACCTAGCGCCTGTCCAAAAGACGCACCTAATTTACCGCTCATTTTGTCTAGAAAGCTTTTTTGTTGAGAGACGTTCACTTGTTTTTCAGCGCCAATAATGTTTTTAGCCACGAAGTCATCGTTACCGTAGGCATCGGATATGCCGATTTTGATACTCTCTTCGCCTGTCCACACTAAACCAGAAAACATATCAGGGGTTTCTTTCAAGCGATCACCACGACCGGTTTTAACTGCGGTAATAAATTGTTGATGCACTTGATTAATGAGGGATTGCATAAATTCTGTTTCATCGGCTTTGGGTGGAGAAAATGGATCTAGCATCGCTTTATGGGCGCCGGCTGTTAAAAGTCTGCGTTCTACGCCCAGTTTTTGCATGACATCCACAAAGCCAAAGCCATCCATAATCACGCCAATAGAGCCGATAAGACTAGAGGGATTAACGAATATTTTGTCACTAGCAGAGGCGATGTAATAACAACCAGAGGCGCAAATATCACTAACAACCGCATAAATAGGTAAGCTAGGATGTGCTTTTTTTATGTTTCTGATTTCTTCATAAACATAATTAGATTGAACAGGACTACCACCAGGAGAATTAGCATGTAATATGATGCCTTTGGTTTGGTCATCTTTAACGGCATCTCTTAAGCTTTCAATAATGTCGGCGGCATTCGCTTCTTTATCTTCGGCAATGACACCCGAAATATCAACAACAGCGGTATGATATTTACCATCACCTCCTAAGCTGTCTTTTATTTTTGGATAAACGTTCATGCCTAACAGGCTAAATACGTAAATAAAGAATAAGGATTTAAAAAAGATACCCCATTTCCGAGCGCGGGATTGCTCTTGGATTGAGGCTAACGCAATTTTTTCAATGACGTTATGTTCCCATTTTGACTCTTGATTTTGATCCATAATTCGTTAACCTTAAATGAAGTTCAGTATTTCTGTGGGTTGATTTAAGCACAATAAAGGCTTAAAAGTTTGTAATAGCTCGGCTGGCTGTGCGCCACAAGTGACAGCAACAGACGATATCTGGGCGTTTTGCGCCATTTGCAAGTCAAAAACGGAATCTCCGACCATTAAACAACGCTCTTTGCTAACTTGAGTGTGTTCAATAATTTCAAATAGCATCTTAGGATCAGGTTTAGAGATAGTTTCATCGGCACAACGGGTAATGCAGAATAAATCTTCTGTTTGAGTGGCTGTTAGAGCATCTTGTAAGCCCGCTCGCGTTTTACCAGTGGCCACGGCAAGTAGATATCCAGCGGTTTTTAACTGGATAAGCATCTCTTTAACACCAGGAAATAAATCATCGGGATTGAGTTGTCTGGATAAATAATGTTCTCTGTAGCGATTAACTAATTGACTTTGTAATTGGGCATCAGTATCGGGATAAAGTTGCTCTATCGCTTTGCTCGCACTTAAACCGATGACATTTTTAGTGGACTGGCTATCGGGTATCGGGCAGTTATAGTCTAAACCAGCGTTTTGTAGGCAACGACTGATCCAATCAATAGAATCCATCAGTGTGCCGTCCCAATCGAAAATAAATACATCAAAGCGTTTCAGCATTTTTTAATAAGCGAGTTAAGTCAGAAGGTAGAGGGGCAGAAACTGACATCTTTACTTCAGTGACTGGATGGACAAATTGTAAAGTTTCTGCGTGTAAAAACATGCGTTTACAACCTTTGTTTTTAAAAGTTTTATTCACTTCATCAATGCCATAGCGATCATCACCAATCAGCGGGTGGCCTAAGCTAGCGGCATGAACACGAATTTGATGCGTGCGCCCAGTTTTAGGTGCGGCCTCGACTAAGGTAGCATCTGGAAAGGTTTGTAAGCGAATAAATAGTGTTTCTGCAGCTTTGCCAGCTTGACTAATAACCACGATGCGTTCTCCGCCTTTACTCACATTTTTTAATAAAGGTGCATTAACAATGAGTTTTTTTCTGGCCCATTGTCCCGCTAATAAGGCTTGGTAAGTCTTTTGAATTTGGTTATTGCGAAATAAAGCTTGTAAGAGGCGTAAGGCACTGCGTTTTTTAGCAATCAATAAACAGCCAGAGGTATCTTTATCTAAGCGATGCACGAGTTCTAAAAACCGCGCTTCGGGCCTAATCAATCTTAAGCCTTCAATAATGCCAGAACTAACGCCGCTGCCACCATGTACGGCAAAGCCAGCGGGTTTGTTAATGATCATAAAGCCGTCATCTTCAAATAATATGCCTTGCTCTAAAGCCGCCTGTAAACCTTGGGGTACATAAGATTCTTCAGTACGTTCTGCCACTCTAATGGGCGGTATCCTAATGATATCACCCGCTATTAAACGGTATTTAACATCGCTACGGCCTTTATTAACACGGACTTCGCCTTTTCTGACTAAGCGATAGATTCGGCTCTTGGGTACACCTTTTAAGCGGGCTATTAAAAAGTTATCTAAGCGCTGGTCGCAATTGTCAGCGTTTATTTCAACATAGACTACTTGTGGTGTTGGGTTTTCTAGTATACTCATGGTATAAATAATAACAGCATAGCGTAATAAATGATGCTTTAAAATTGAAGTGATTCAATAAGGTTGTTATATTAGGCAAGTTTTTAAATAAACGCCTATACGGCTCTGCAGATTTCAATGAAGAAACTGCCCATGAGCTATTAAATGGTAGTTGAAATAGCGCACTTTGCGTGATCAATACGCCATTATACGATTTTCGGGTTCATCGTTCGACCCTAGATGCACGATTTTTTAACCCTTGCTTAAAACAGAATTTACCACCAAAGACTGTAAATATTAAATTAGCATCTGCTTGCGCTAACACGCATGGATTCATTTTATTGAAACCGCAACTATTATAAAAAGCGCACAGATGGATGGAACATAAGACCGTAGAAACTGAGCTGATCGTGTCAAGGACATCGCGCTTTTTGTTTATATTGCCACTAAATTTGATGCAATAAGATGTATAGTCTAGTTCAGTAAAATCTGAGAATGGAGCATGTAACTACAAGGATACACTATGAAAAGAATGCTTATCAACGCTACGCAGGCTGAAGAACTGCGAGTTGCTTTGGTAGACGGTCAAAAACTTTATGATTTTGACATTGAAATCCCTTCAAAAGAACAAAAAAAATCTAATATCTATAAAGGTATTATCACGCGGGTAGAGCCTAGTTTAGAAGCGGCTTTTATTAATTACGGTGCTGAAAAACATGGTTTCTTGCCTTTTAAAGAAATCTCTCCTCTTTATCGTCAACCCCAACAACCTACTGAAGACGGTCGTCGTCCTGCTATCAAGGATGTGATTAAAGAAGGCCAAGAAATTATCGTTCAGATTGAAAAAGAAGAACGCGGTAATAAGGGTGCGGCTTTAACTACTTACATCAGTCTTGCTGGTACTTATTTGGTATTAATGCCTAACAACCCTAAAGCGGGTGGAATCTCCAGACGTATTGAAGGTGAAACACGTAGTGATTTACGTGAAGTCATGGCGTCTTTAGTGATTCCAGAGACAATGGGATTAATTGTAAGAACAGCGGGCTGTGGTAAAAATGCTGAAGAATTGCAATGGGATTTAAACTACTTATTGCAACTTTGGGAAGCGATTGAGCGTTCCTCTACTGAGCAAAAAGCGCCATTCTTAGTTTTTCAAGAAAGTAACGTCATCATCAGGGCTTTGCGTGATCATTTACGGGGCAATATTGATGAAATCTTGATTGATAATGAAGATTCTTTCAAGTTGGTGCAAGATTTCTTAAAAGAAGTCATGCCGCATTTCTTACCTAAAGCTAAGTTGTATCAAGATGCGGTGCCTTTATTTAGCCGCTATCAGATTGAATCACAGATAGAAGTTGCTTACTGCCGTGAAGTGTCGTTACCTTCGGGCGGTTCAATTGTTATTGACCATACCGAAGCCTTAACTTCTATCGATATCAACTCAGCCCGTGCGACTAAAGGCAGCGACATTGAAGAAACGGCTTTAAATACCAATCTTGAAGCGGCGGAAGAGATTGCGCGTCAACTAAGATTGCGTGACTTAGGTGGCTTATTCGTTATCGATTTTATCGATATGTTATCTAACAAAAATCAACGTGCCGTTGAAAATCATCTGCGTGATGCCTTGAAGATTGACCGAGCCCGTATTCAAACCAGTCGTATTTCACGTTTTGGTTTGTTAGAAATGTCGCGTCAAAGAATGCGTCCATCTTTGGGTGATGCAACTCAGTTACCGTGTCCGCGCTGTAAAGGTCAGGGCACTATTCGTAATGTGGAATCTGTCGCACTTTCTGTCTTAAGGATTCTTGAAGAAGAAGCCATGAAGAAAGGCACGGAAAAGGTGATTGCGCATTTACCCATTGAATGTGCCACTTTCTTATTAAATGAAAAACGCCATGCGATAGAGCAAATCGAAACCCGCTTAAAAGTGGGTATCGTCGTATTACCTAGCAAGCATCTTGAAACGCCGGCTTATGATATTGAGCGCATCAAAGACAAAGAGTTTGTGGATGATAAGCCGAGTTATATGCAAATTAAGGCGGAAGAAATTGCGATTCCAGAGTTTGCGCAACAAATTAAACCTAAGGTCGAAAAAGCCGCTGTTAAAGAGTTTATGCATGATTCTCCTGCACCAGCTCAAACTAAAAATGAATCAGCTAGTTTGATTAAGCGTTTTTGGGAAAAGTTGGTGGGTTCGAGTTCACCTGAGCCAGAGCCTAAAGTGGTTTCTGCGCCAGTGGTTGAAAGAGTAAATACTTTTGAAGACAATCAATCCGCTAATAGAAACCGTAATAATAGACGCGGCAGAAATGGTCAAAGAACTCAAGAAGGCCGTAATAACAATAATAGACCGCAACAGGATAGAAATAGAGGACCCGAGGCTAATCAAGACCGAAATAAAGCACTGGAAGCAAGTCCAGACCGTAACGAAGTGACTGAAAATAAAGAAGCTACTGCTGATAACGAAGCGACTCAAGAAGTAAGAGAGCCGCGTCAAAATCGGAAGATGCGCGGTAGAGGTCGTAATGTGAGACGCAATCTGGCACCAGTGAGTGATCCAGTTGAAGATGCAGTTGCTTCGGCAGTGATTGAGTCCGGTGAAACACTCGCCGTACTTGAAGCGTCAAGTGTAGAGGCGGTAATCGTTTCATCCGAAACGGTAGCGGCAGTAGCTGATGGTCAAGTGAATGATGGTGAAAGAAGAAATTCTAATCGTAGAGGTCCAAATCGTAGACGTCCACGTAACCCTAATTACAAAAAACCGGATGCGCCAGTTAATCAAGAGGATAGTTTAGCGGTAACGAGTCCACAACCATCAACGAACTTAGTGGATATGTTACCTGTTTTAGTCGCGTCAAGTATCGAGAATAATGGAAATGTTGCGGTGGTAGCTCCTGTTGTCGCTCCAGCAGCAACGAGTGCTCCAGTTGTTTCTGAGTATGTGACTCCTGTTTCGGCACCGGCAGAAGTAAGTGCTCCGGTTGTAGCGGCAGCCCCCGTTTTTGCTCAGGAAGTTCAGCCTGTCGTTGCATCACAATCTGCGCCTGTGAATGTCTCTTCGGAACCAACGTCAGTTACTGACTCTGCGCCAAAAGCAGTTGTGGAAGCAGTTAAACCCGCTGAGTTTTTGGCTCCTGTTTCGGCACCAGCAGAAGTAAGTGCTCCAGTTGTCGCGGCTGCACCAGTACCTGTTCAGGAATCACAGCCTGTTGTTGCGTCAGAACCTGCGCCCGTGAATGTTTCTTCGGAACCAACGCCAGTTGCTGATTCTGTGCCAAAAGCAGTTGTGGAAGCAGTCAAACCCGCTGAGTTTGTATCTCCTGCACCGGCACCGGCACCAGCAGAAGTAAGTACTCCGATTGTCGCGGCTGCACCTGCGCAAGTTGCTGTTGCTACGCCTACGTTTAATGTAGAGCCAGTTAAATCAGCAGAGTTTGTGGCTCCAGCACCTGCTCCTGTTCAAGAAGCACAACCTGCTGTAACTCCAGTTGAATCCATCGTGAAAGCGGTTGAACCTGAATCTGTAAAAGTTGAAGTTGAAGCCGTAAAAAATGAAGTTGAAGCCGTAAAAGCAGATACTGCTGCAGAATAAAGCTAATAAAACCCGGGGTGCAGTGTTTGCACCCCGATTTGTTTAGCTTATTTGTAGCGTACTTCTACGTTATCTGTCCCTAACAACCATCTTAATCGGGTGATTAAATCATCGGTTGGATGGACTCGCCAAGCATCACCTAATTGCAAACTGGCTTTTGCTGCATTCGATAGGTAATTAATGCCGACTGGACAATTACCGCCTTTATTGGGGGTCAGTGTTTCGGTTAGTTTGTTGATAAACTCCGTATTAAGCGTTACATCCTCTGCACATGCCCAATTAATCACTAACGCTCTAACAAAATTCTCCCGCGCTTGATCAATATCATAAAGTTTTTCTACGGTTAAACGCAGCGTGCCAGAAAAGTTGTCGATGGCTAAACCGCCTTCAGCAATAACCAGATTATCTTTAGCAAAAATTTCTCGATATTGTTCGTAAGCGTCACCAAACAAGGCACATTCAAGGCGACCGGTTTTATCGTCTAAGGTCGCAAAGCCCATGGTTTTACCTTGCTTGTTTTGACGGGTACGAACTTCAACCACCATACCTGCGACTCGGGCTTCCATTTTGCCGCGCGATATTTGTAAGGAGCCTAGCTTGCCATGCGTAAAATGCTTGAGTTCGGCTTCATATTGATCAATCGGATGACCCGTTAAGAACAGCCCCAAGGTGAGTTTTTCAGCGGCTAAACGTTCTCGATCCGTCCACGGTTCAACGGTTGTGGTATAGTCTAGGTTAGCGTTTTCAGTCTCAGACGAGTCGTCATTCGCTAAAGAAAACAAATCGTTTTGCCCCGTCTTAAGCAATTTATCATGATGTTCTGCGACGCGTAAGGCGGTGGGTAACTCGGCTAAATGACTCGCGCGATTAGGGCTAAACTCATCAAAAGCACCTGCTTTAACTAAGGCATCCAGTACACGGCGATTCACTTTACGTAAATCGACCCGTTTGCATAAATCGTAAAGATCTAAAAATGCCCCGTTGCTATTGCGTTCTTTAATAATGTCTTCAATTGCGGCTTCGCCCACCCCTTTAATCGCCCCTAGGCCATAGACAATATGGCTTTGCGCGTTTGCGGTAAAGCGATAATTTGATATATTAATGGTGGGTGGCAACACCGTTAGTTTCATTTGCCGACATTCTTCTATTAAGATCACCACCTTATCGGTGTTATCCATATCAGACGATAATACGGCTGCCATAAACTCGGCTGGATAATGCGTTTTTAACCAAGCCGTTTGATAAGCCACCAAGGCATAGGCCGCCGAATGCGATTTATTAAAACCATAGCCGGCAAATTTTTCCATCAAGTCGAAGACATAAGTCGCAATGGACTCGTCAATTTGATTGGCGACAGCTCCTGAGGTAAACTTTTCCCGTTCTTTAGCCATTTCTTCAGGCTTTTTCTTACCCATCGCACGCCGGAGCATATCCGCGCCACCTAGCGTGTAATGCGCTAACTCTCTAGCGATTTGCATAACTTGTTCTTGATATAAAATAACCCCGTTGGTGGGTTTTAAGATAGGTTCAAGTAAGGGGTGGGCATATTCTGCTTGGGCGCCATGTTTAACGTTGATGTAATCATCAACCATGCCTGACTCCAAGGGGCCAGGTCTAAATAAGGCCACTAAGGCAATAATATCGTCAAAGCAATCGGGTTTTAATTTCTTAATCAGCTCCTTCATGCCCCGAGATTCAAGCTGAAAAACAGCCGTGGTCAGGCCATTTTTTAAGAGTACATAAGAGGCTAGATCATCACGAGGGATGGTCGTGATATCTATCAACGCTTCATTCGCTAATTTCTTTTTAGCGTTAATGGCTTGCAAGGCCCAATCGATAATAGTTAAGGTGCGTAAGCCCAAGAAGTCAAACTTAACCAGTCCCACGGCTTCTACATCGTCTTTATCGAATTGCGTGACCAGATTGCCACCACCTTCTTCACAGTAAAGTGCTGTAAAATCGGTGAGTTTAGTAGGCGATATCACCACGCCACCCGCGTGCTTGCCCGCGTTTCTAACGGTGCCTTCTAAAGATAAGGCCATGTCGATCAGTGCTTTAACTTCCTCTTCGGTATCGTAAAGGTGTTTAAGGTCGGGGCTATCTTGTAAGGCTTTGGTCAGCGTCATGCCGATTTCAAACGGGATTAACTTGGCGAGTTTATCAACAAAACCGTAACCAAAACCTAGTACCCGTCCTACATCGCGAATAACCGCTTTGGCCGCCATTGAACCATACGTAATAATCTGCGCCACATGATCGCGACCATAATGCCGCGCCACATAATCAATTACTTCGTCTCGACGATCCATACAAAAGTCGATATCAAAGTCGGGCATCGAAACCCGCTCTGGGTTTAAGAAACGCTCGAACAGTAAATCAAATTCAATCGGATCTAAGTCCGTGATTTTAAGGGCATAAGCTACAAGAGATCCCGCGCCTGATCCGCGGCCTGGCCCTACTGGAATCAATTCGTTTTTTGCCCACTGGATAAAGTCAGCCACGATCATAAAGTAACCGGGGAAACCCATTTCGGTGATCACTTTAAGTTCGGTGGCTAAACGCTCATAGTAGACTTGTTCATTCTCTGCTTGAGTGCCAGTCCCCACTGCGGGATATTGGCGTAAGCGATCTTCTAGGCCTTTTTTTGATTCACTGGCCATTAATTCGCCCAGTGTCATGCCTGCTGGCACGGGGAAGTCAGGTAAAAAGTTTTCGCCTAAAGTGAGTTTTAAATTACAGCGTTTGGCAATTTCAACAGAGTTTTGTAAGGCTTCGGGAATGTCTGCAAATAAGGCCAGCATTTCTTCGGTGCTACGCAAATATTGCTGATCGGTATAGTCTTTGGGGCGACGTGTATCATCTAAAACGCGGCCTTGGTTAATGCACACTCTGACTTCGTGAGCCGCAAAGTCTTTTTGATACATAAACCGAACATCATTGGTGGCGACCACCGGCAGATCATGCGCTAAGGCCAGCTCAATAGCGCCAGCTATATAGCGTTCTTCTTCTGGCTTACCGACCCGTTGTAACTCAAGATAAAAGTTGTCATTAAATAAGTCACTCCAATATTCCGCTAAGCGATTGGCTTCTGCGGTATTTTCGGCTAATAATGCTTTGCCAATATCGCCTTGCATCGCGCCTGATAGCGCTATGAGTCCGGCGTGATTTTCTTCAATCCATGCTCTTTGCAGCATAGGCACGCCTTGATACTGACCTTCTTGATACGCTTTGGAAGTTAATTCGGTTAAGGTGGTGTAACCCGTGTGGTTATTGACTAACAAGGTTAAGCGATAGGGCGTGGCAGGCTCGTCCGGGTTAAAAATTAATACATCTGCGCCCGCAATCGGCTTAATCCCCGCACCTTGGGAATTTTTATAAAACTTAACTAAGGAAAATAAATTTGAGTGATCAGTGACGGCAATCGCCGGCATGTTTAGCTCGGTTAGGCGTTTAACCAGCGGTTTTATTTTAACGATACCGTCAACCATCGAAAATTCGGTATGTAATCTTAAATGAATAAATGCCGGCTGCATGATTTAGGGTGTAGGTATTGAGTAATGAGGAAGCTAATAGTCGATTTGTATAATCATAACTATTCTATCACACTCATGTTTAGGCTTACTTAGGCGGTTTTATGGGTAATAGTTTGACAATGGAGCTGATCTATATTGATAATGTACATTTATTTGTACATTAAGGTGTGAGATGAGACAAGCTAGTTTTACTGACGTGCGAAATCACGCTAAACAATATTTTGATATGGTTGAATCTGGTGAATCAGTCCGGGTTTTAAGAAATGGCAAACCTATCGCTGATATTATCCCTATTATTTCTGATTTACCTTCTTGGAAGCAACGAAAAGCTCAACCTTTAGTGTTGGACGGTGTTTCGATAAGTCAGATGATTTTGGACGAACGTAGTCCCGTTATCTGATGTTAGTTTTTTTTGATAGTTCTGCATTTGTGAAGCGTTATATTCAAGAAGCAGGGACTGATCAAGTCATGGAGTGGTGTGATAAGGCTACTGAGATTGGCTTATCGAGTGTAGCTTTACCTGAAATTATTTCAGCTTTTTGCCGTTTACAGAGAGAAGATAAAATTAATATGGAACAGTATCTCCAGCTTAAAAGGATGCAATTCATATAGGCAGCGCTGTCGTTTTAAAAGCGGATATTTTTATTTCTTCTGACAATCGTCAATGTGATGCGGCAGATCGTGCAGGTTTGTTGGTTAAGTGTATATAACTCTATTCTGACATCACTTGGGTCTTAATGCCCATACGCAATTCACGCCGCTTTTCTTTCGCTTCTTTCTGCAAGGCTTTTAGCACTTTAGGTTTTGCTTTACCCAACCACACTAAATCACGTAATAAACGACTTTGTAACTGTTCTTGCGCGGTATCTGTCCAGCGCGTTAAAACATCCTGATATTCGGCAAACTCTTCAGGAGACATAGGC
>CAIQNQ010000078.1 GCA_903873165.1 uncultured Methylococcaceae bacterium
TTTGGTTCAGAATGGGGTCTATTAAGTGCATGGAGGCATTGGGTGTGTTGGACTGTTATCGTCGTTGACTACATCTTCCCACGCTGGAGGCTTCCAGACTATTTTTTAATCAAATCAAATCAAAACTGTCCGAAGTATTGTCAAATGGATTCTTAATTTATGAAATATCGTTTATTTTTTTCAATATTACTGATTTCAAATACTGCTTTAGCCCAAACATGGGATTTGGCTTCAGATTTTGCTACTGCAAATCAAAATGGTAGCGTCTGGGAACTTGGTTATTTCAGCGGAACTAATAGCTTTAATCAGTTTACTGTATATTCAAATAATTTATCAACATCAGCATTATTGCCTACTTGGTGGACAGGTGTCGCTGGCAATTGGCCTGCTGGCGCAGAAATTTTATTAAACAACACCTCAAATAGTGCTTATGGAATTTCCCCTAACAATGTTTCACTAGAATCAGATTATGGAATACCAGTTGCCCAATTCATTGCCCCATACACATCAAGCTATAATATTGACATTCAGATTGGCGGAACAACAGCTTATCAAAATGGAGGATTTGGAAATTATAATGCTAACCTTGCTGGACTTCTCATAAATTCAAATTCTATTTCAGGTACTTTTAACAATAATATTGCAAGCTGGGTTCTTAATGACGTCCAATTATCACAAGGAGAAACAATTGATCTTTTTGTGGGTCAACGATTAGAGGGAGGCAACACAAACACACAATTTACTGTACAATCCGCTGCCGTTCCTGTACCCAACGCTGCTTGGCTTTTTGTTAGTAGCTTATTAGGCATATTAACTTTGAAAAACCGAAGTTATAGGGTGTAAATAAAGTTTTACAGTTGCGGCTTAGGGTATCTGGTTTTAATGCCTTGCCCTTGGCCGTTTCTGTTTCTTTCCTTGATGGTTTTTACCCGTATTTTTTCCGCTATCATGGCTAATTGTCTGGCGGTTCTGGCTGCTTGCTGTTGTTGATCTCTTAAAGCTCTGACCAGTGCGGCGCGTTCTTCGGGCGTTTTGGTCGGGTCGGTTTCTGCGGCTTCTATCGCTTGTGCAAAATTGGCTAAGGCGACCTTGTATGCGGTTTGGATGATGTTATTATCCAGTTGGGCGATTATCCTTAAATGCTGGCTGATTTTCGCGGCGGTGGCCTTAAAATCGGGTTTTCGGCGCGTGTTGTTCTTGGCGGCTTGTTTAAGCCGTTTTTGTATTGCTGGTGTTTGTTTGCGTTCCGGTCGCTGCCCAAGCGTTCCGCCATTGCTTGGGCTTTTATCGCTCTCGGCCACGGTAGTGGCTGCGGGTGCTATCTTCTTCGTTGTCGTTATCGCCGTCTTTTTCCCGCTTTTTGAGCTGCTCGGCAAAGCGTAACCTTGCCCGTTCCAGCCTTTCGGTTCGGATGTCTTGGGTTTCGCTGGTTCTTTCTTTTTGGGGTTGGGTGTTGCCCGCGCTTGGGTTTTGCGCTTCGGCTTCTTCCTGCCGTTTTCGCTCATTTTGGGCGCGTAATATTTCCCTGTCGGGGTTTGGCTCTTTGGGATAATTAAACCGCTGTTTGGCGCGTTCTTCCGGCTGCTTTGACCGCGCTTGTTGGTGTTATGGCTGTTTGTCTGGTTTATGGTCGCGCCGTGGTTGATTGTGGTTTTTGTTGAGTAGGGCTTGGCGGTTGGCATGGTCGCGGTTTGCGTCCTGCTGTTGGCTGACCATGTCGCCCCTGTCGTACAAAGTCGCGGCTAAATGGGCGGCGCGTTGGCGTTGTTTTTCTTCGCGTTCAAGTTCTTTGCTGGTGGCTTCTAATTCAATTTTGAGTTTTTCAAGTTCGGCGGTTCTGGCTGTGGCGGCTTGGGTTTCTTGTTCTCGGCGTTCGGTGATGTCGGGAACAAGGCCGCGTTTTTCCATCTGGCATAGTTCCGCGCCTTTGTGTCGGCTTGGTTCGTGGTCACAGGCTTGGGCGTAGTCTAAATCGTTTCTTTCTAGGGCTTTTTCTCGCTGTTCTTTTAGGGTTAGGTGGCCGTGTTTCCAGCGTTCGGCCTCTTGATGGTGTCCGGCGCGTTCTAGCATTCTGGCGCATTTGTCGGCTAAATCTTCCCGCCATTGGTTTAAGGTTTCGCGGATTCAACTCCGAATTGCTTCTTTTAACGTCATAGAATTTTACAGATATAAAAAGTTGAAGTTTGCCTGTTTAAATCCTTTATCACAAGCTAAATTGAATCGTTAATGTTTAACTAATCACATCAATCATCACTTACCCCTTTGCTTATCCTGTGACATTCTCAATATCCCTCTAAGTATATCTATTTCTTTAACGTCTAAATCGGCTCGGTTAAATATGCGTCTTAGGCGGCGCATGATGGAGTTAGACTTGTCGGGGTGCATAAAGCCAATATCGGTCAAAGTTTGATAAAGGTGTTCATAAAACGAATCCATTTGTTGGTTGGTGGCTTTAATGGTTTTGCCTTTGTCACCGATCATAAGCTCACGGTATTGCCCAGCACTCACAAACAATTCATAACACACGACTTGCACAGCAGCGGCAATGTTTAGTGAGCTATAGTCTTCGTTACATGGGATTCTGAGTAGATAATGGCATAAGTCTAATTCTTCGTTTTTTAGGCCGGAGTTTTCTCGACCAAATATGATGGCGGTTTTAAGATTAGTATCATTGGCGACAATTTTTTCAGCCGTTTCTCTTGGGGTCATTTCTGGCCAGCTGATGGTTCTGCAACGCGCACTTGCCCCGATGACGAGTTGACAGTCACTGATCGCTTCATGTAAATCGTTATACACAGTAGCATTCGCTAATATATCATCTGCTCCCGTTGCTCTTGAGGTGGCTTCTGCGCTGGGAAAGATTTTAGGGGATACTAAACAGAGATTAAACATGCTCATGTTTTTCATCGCCCGCGCCACGGCACCGATATTACCTGGGTGAGATGTTTCAACTAATACAATTTTAATATGTGAAAGCAAGAGGCAGTGTCCTTAGTGAAAAATACGGCAAGTTTACCAAAAGATTTGCTATCATTACGGTTTTTATCCGCTCATTATAAATTTGTCTATGCAACCCATGTTAAATATTGCCGTCCGTGCTGCTCGTAGTGCTGGCGATTTAATCTTACGATCATCTGATAATGTTGGTCGTCTTACCATCGATCAAAAAGGCAAAAATGATTATGCCAGTGAAGTGGATCGTATGGCAGAGCGAGAAATTATTAACATCATTAGAACAGCTTATCCCGATCATGCCATTTTGGCTGAAGAAAGTGGGCAACACGCTGGGAATGATTTTGTATGGGTTATTGATCCATTGGATGGCACGACCAATTTCTTACATGGTTTTCCGCAATACGCCGTTTCTATCGCTTTAAAATATAAAGGTCGCTTAGAAGTGGGGGTTATTTATGATCCTTTACGTGACGAATTATTTACGGCTAAACGCGGCGGTGGGGCGATGTTAAATAATCGTCGACTTCGAGTGACGCAACCGAATGCTTTAAAAGGTGCTTTATTAGGTACTGGCTTTCCGTTTAAAACCGATACCCATCTTGATGCTTATGTCGGTATGTTTAAAGCGTTAACGACTGAGTGTGCGGGTATTCGTCGTGCTGGGTCTGCGGCTCTTGATTTGGCTTATGTGGCTGCAGGGCGTTTAGATGGTTATTGGGAAATCGGTATTATGGAATGGGATATGGCAGCCGGGATTTTGTTGGTGAAAGAAGCCGGTGGTGTGGTGACTGATTTCTCCTTTAATGATAAATATATGGAATCAGGAAACGTGATCGTAGGTAGTCCAAAAATGCATCAGTTGATGTATCAACTGATCGAGCCACATGTGACTCCAGCCTTAAAATAGCAGCTTGCATTAAAACAAGAGCCTGTTCTAGGCTCTTGTGGTCATTTTTTATTCAAACAATTCTAAAGCCAACATAATGGCGTCTTCTCGACCATTCGTGGCGGGATAATAGCCTTTTCTAACCCCAATCTCGTTAAAGCCCATTTTTTCATAAAGGGCAATGGCACCCACGTTACTGGGTCTTACTTCTAAAAAGATGGTTTCTGCTTTACCTGTGGCGAGTTCTATTAAATGCTCCAACATTCTACGGCCAATGCCTTGGCCTTGTTCATTGGGAGCAACTGAAATATTAAGTATATGTGCTTCACCGACTGCCATTGATAATAAACAATAGCCTAAAACACTTTGGTCATATTCGCAGACCAAGCAATCGTAGCCAGCTTTAAAACAATCCGTAAAGATATCTTCTTCCCAAGGAAACTCGTAATTTTTTCGCTCTATTGATAGCACACTGGGTAAGTCTGCATGAGTCATTGTTCTAATACGCAGTAAATCTTTTTTGGTGACAGAGTCAGGAAACACTTTTGCGTAAAATTCATTGTCAGCGTCATAAACGACAATTTTTTTTATTTTGTCTATCAGTCCCCGCATTGTTCACCTTTTATGTCTGTATAGAGCTTGAGTGCATGTAAAAGATCAAGCCAAGCTGTCTTTTTTTCGTTTAAAAATCTTAATAAATACGCAGGATGATTAATAATGACCAACGGTATATTATTAACTTCATGCGTACTTTTTTTAAGTTCTGAGAGTGTTGCATGTTTATTAAGTAGCACTTGGGCTGCAACATGACCGACCGCAATAATTATTTTGGGTTTAATGAGCTGTATTTGGCGTTGAATATAGCCATTGCAATGTTGTAACTCATTGGTATGAGGCGCACGATTATTTGGCGTCATACATTTGATGATGTTGGTAATAAACACGTCTTCTCTGCTTAGGTTGATTGCCCTTAACATTTCAGTAAATAGATCACCTGCAACACCTAACATAGGTAAGCCCTGTTGATCTTCTTGTAAACTAGGCGCTTCGGTTATCCACAGCCATTCCGCTTGCTGGGAACCAGAACCAACGATACTTTGGGTTCTGGTTTGGCAAAGCTCGCACAGACTACATTGGGTAATATCAGCGTTTAAACTTTCCCAACTATCTTGAGGGCTTGATTCGATAGCCGTTGTTATAGCATCTGTGTGTTCAAGTTCTGGCTTGGATAATGCAGCTCTAGGCACCCAAACATCGATGCCTAGAGCCGTTAAGTACTCAAGCCGAACATTATTATCCAAAACAAATACTCGGTTTTAAACTAATTAAACGTTACCTTTTTGTGGATGCTGTTTTTTATCGGTACAGTTCAGTTTATTGACCGCATTGATATAAGCTTTGGCAGAAGCAATTACTATGTCTGTGTCTGCACCTAAACCATTCACTATACGACCGGCTTTTTCAAGGCGCACGGTGACTTCACCTTGAGCATCAGTGCCGTTGGTAATGTTATTAACCGAATACAGTTCTAAAGTAGCTGCAGAATTAACGAGTTTTTCTATGGCTTTTAAGCTGGCATCTACTGCACCGCCACCTTCAGAACTGCCGGTCACTTCTTTAGTGTCAACGCGCAAAGTAACGGTTGCAACAGGAGTTTCACCCGTTTCTGAACAGACTTTGAGAGCAATTAACTTGACGTATTCATCTTCTGCTTCAAAGCCGGCTTCTGAAATGAGAGCCTGTAAATCTTCGTCAAAGATTTCATGTTTTTTATCGGCCAGTAGTTTAAATCTAGAGAAAGCATCATTGAGATCTTTTTCTGAAGTAAAATCGAAGCCTAATTCCGTCATGCGACTTTTGAAAGCATTCCTACCTGAGTGTTTACCTAAGACCATGCGGTTAGCAGACCAACCGACATCTTCCGCACGCATAATCTCGTAGGTTTCTCGGCTTTTTAAGACACCATCTTGATGAATACCTGCTTCATGTGCAAAAGCATTAGCACCCACAATGGCTTTGTTGGGTTGTACAGGGAAGCCGGTAATTGAGGAAACCAATTTCGAGCAGGTTAATATTTCTCGGGTATCAATACCTGTTTGACAGCTAAATACATCATGACGAGTTCGTACTGCCATGACCACTTCTTCCAGTGATGCATTACCTGCTCGCTCACCTAAGCCGTTAATGGTACATTCGACTTGTCTAGCACCATTAAGCACAGCTGATAGCGAGTTTGCAACCGCTAAACCTAAATCATTGTGGCAATGCACAGAAAAAATAGCTTTATCAGAGTTAGGGATGCGTTGAATCAAGTTGGTAATAGTGGCGCCAAATTGTTGCGGTAAGCTATAGCCTACTGTGTCAGGAATATTTAAGGTGGTTGCACCTGCATCGATAACCGCTTCAAGTATGCGGCATAAGAAATCTTCTTCTGAGCGACCAGCATCTTCAGGTGAAAATTCCACATCATCGGTGTATTGTCGAGCACGTTTTACCGCTTTGACGGCATGTTCAATGACTTGATCTGGAGACATCTGCAATTTCATTTGCATATGTATAGGCGATGTCGCGATAAACGTATGAATCCTAGATCTTTGTGCACCTTTAAGTGCTTCACCAGCGCGATCAATATCTTTATCTAATGCTCTTGCTAAACCACACACAATGCTATCTTTGATGATATTAGCTACAGCTTGCACTGATTCAAAATCACCAGGGCTTGCAGCCGGAAATCCTGCCTCAATCACATCGACTTTAAGGCGTTCTAAGGCTCTGGCGATTCTGATTTTTTCATCACGGGTCATCGATGCGCCTGGGCTTTGTTCACCATCACGCAAAGTGGTATCAAATATAATTAATTTGTCTTTCATAAAAACTCGATGTAAAGAGTTATATCAACGGTTGTTGATTTTTAATGGCTATTGGATAGTATAGAATTTTGTAGTGTAGCCGATTACAGTTAGTTCTATAAACTGAATATTAAGCTTTACGGCCTAACAATTTACGCTTCCGCATCACTAAAGTAATAACAGGGCCAGAAATTGCGTAAGCTAAGAAAAGTAAAAACAATAATGTTTGTGGTTGAGCCATAATTATTGCAATGGCAAGCATCACCGCAATAGCAACAAAGAAAGGGACTTTGCTCTTTAAATCAATCTCTTTAAAGCTAGAGTATCTAAAGTTACTAACCATCAGAAGCCCTGTCGTAATGGTGAGTGCTAACGCAATATATTTTACTATATCAACAGGATAACCGTGGTCTAATGACAGCCATAAAAAACCAGCAAGAATAGCCGCCGCCGCAGGACTGGGTAAGCCTTGAAAATAGCGCTTGTCGGCTGAAGTTAACTGGGTATTAAAACGCGCTAATCTAAGCGCCCCACCTGCCATGTGCACAAAAGCAGCGAATAAACCCAGCTTTCCAAAACTAGTAAATGCCCATAAATACATGACTAAAGCAGGTGCTGCACCAAATGAAACCATGTCCGATAAGCTGTCATATTGGGCGCCAAATTCGCTTTGGGTATTGGTTAAGCGGGCCACTCTACCATCAAGTCCATCCAGTATCATCGCTACAAAAATGGCAATAGCTGCTGTCTCAAAACGATTATCCATTGCTGAAGTGATAGCATAAAAGCCTGAGAATAAGGCGCCAGTCGTAAACAAATTAGGTAATAAATAAATGCCTCTCCGGCGTATGGTGCTTTTTTCTAGAGTCATACGACAATTAATCCTAATGTGTTTAAAACAGATAAATTCAACGCGAAATTATACAAGGAATATGGATTTATATTTAATAAATACATTGTTATGAAAGTGAATAGATATTAAGTCAACGAACTTAAGGCGACGCCATTAAATGAAATACCTGCCCAGCCGTATTTCATGAAAGTCCTTATATTGGCATGATCAGTACCATCTGGTGAAAGTAACACATCTTGGTGATAATAATCACCAAATAAGTTGAGTGCTTGGGATTCTGACAACTGATTTAACAAGGCAAAAGCAAATATTTTACATGAGCCTTCATTCGTGCCCGCTGCATTTATAACGGTATCACTATTTAAGCCATTTGAAAATTCGGTGGGGGAATAATGGTAGTTGTCAGTGATAACGTTGATGGTTTCACTGAAACTAATTATTTCATTTTTAGTAATTTTTTCTTTAAATTCAGAAAGATTCATGGCGTTCCTACAAGTATAGATGATTTGATTAGCAAAGCATTAAGCTTTTTTCATGATGCGTTCTTTTTCACGCTGCCAATCACGATCTTTGGAAGTGGCTCTTTTATCGTGGAGTTGTTTACCTTTCGCTAAACCAATTTCTAATTTAGCGCGGCCTGTTTTCCAGTACATTGAGAGGGGAATCAATGTATAACCTTTTCGCTCAACCGAGCCGATTAGTTTATTGAGTTCATGTCTATTTAGTAATAGTTTTTTATGGCGAATAGAGTCTGGTTTTATGTGGGTTGAAGCCGATAATAATGCTGATATATGAGCACCTGACAACCAGGCTTCACCGCGCTTTAATACCACATAACTTTCTTTAAGTTGCACCCGACCTTCGCGCAGACTTTTTACTTCCCAACCTTCCAAAACAAGTCCTGCTTCAAAGCGCTCTTCAATAAAATACTCGTGCTTCGCTTGACGATTAACGGCAATCGTGGCGTTTTGTTGAGTCTTACTTTTTTTGGAGTTTTTTTCGGCCATAAGAGGGGATATTAATTTTAAAACTGACGAGAGCGAATAATTTTGTTATTTTACTCGATATTATTAATAAGGTGAGTTTTTTGAGGCGCTCGTAAATGACAGATACTAACACAACAGCACATGGAAAGTGGTCTTCACGCTTTGCATATATTCTTGCAGCTACTGGCTCAGCCGTAGGATTAGGTAACATTTGGAAATTTCCGTACATTACTGGAGAAAACGGTGGCGGGGCTTTTGTATTAGTTTATTTAGGCTGTGTGTTGTTAATTGGTATCCCCATTATGATAGCTGAAACCATGTTGGGGCGTCGAAGTCAGCGTAATCCAGTGGAAACCATGGAGTTATTAACCAAAGAAGCCAATGCAGATAGTAACTGGCATTATTTGGGTTGGATGGGGGTAATCGCGGGTTTATTGATTCTATCTTATTACAGTGTTATTGCGGGTTGGGCTTCTGCGTATATTCTAAAAGCGTTTACGGGTAGTTTTATCGATGCTGATGCCAGTGCAATCAAAACAATTTTTGATCAGTTTATAGCGAGTCCAATACAATTAATTTTTTGGCATACCTTGTTTATGATGGCAACCATGCTTATCGTAGTCAGAGGTGTGAATAACGGTTTAGAAAAAGCGGTTCAATATTTGATGCCAGCATTGTTTGTGTTAATGTTTTTACTAGTGGCTTACGCGATGACGACCGGCAGTTATTTTCAAGGTCTACATTTCTTATTTACCCCGGACTGGAGTAAATTAACCAGTAATGCGGTATTAACTGCAATGGGTCATGCCTTCTTTACCTTGAGTTTAGGTATGGGATCGATTATGGTTTATGGCTCTTATTTATCTAAAGATATTTCAATTAGTAAAACGGTATTCATTATTGCGGGTGCAGATACTATCGTGGCCTTATTAGCAGGCATTGCTATTTTTCCTATTGTATTTGCCAATAATTTACACCCAAATTCTGGTCCTGGATTAATCTTTGAAACGTTGCCGATTGCTTTTGGTGCCATGACTGGCGGTTGGTTAATGGGTATTCTGTTTTTTATATTGTTAGCTGTTGCGGCGTTAACATCCTCTATTTCATTGATCGAACCTACTGTGGCCTGGTTAGTTGAAAACAGACGTTTTACCCGAGAAAAAGCTTGTTTATGGTCAGGTGGAATTACTTGGTTGTTAGGCTTAGGCACTGTTTTTTCGTTTAATATCTGGTCAGATTTTAAACTTTTCGATAGAAGTATTTTCCAGATTTTAGATTACTTAACTGCTAATCTTATGCTACCTATAGGTGGCTTCTGTATTGCCATCTTTGCTGGTTGGATAATGAAAACGCAACACAGTGAAGAAGAATTAGCGATGCCAACTCCAGCTTATTACCAAGCTTGGAAAATCTTAATCTCCTATATAGCTCCGGCTGCCGTATTTTTTGTATTTCTGCATGTAATTGGAGTTTTATAAATGACAGTCGTCCAGAAGAGTGCTTTGGTTAAGTTCTCTGCGCAACAAATGTTTCAGTTAGTCAATAACATAGAAGATTATCCTAAGTTTTTACCTTGGTGTAGTGGTAGTCGAATTATCAATAGATCTGACGAAATTGTTGAAGCAGAGTTAATGATTTCTAAAGGTGGCTTTAAAAAAGCATTTTCGACTAGAAACAAGATTGATGAAGGTGGAGTGATTACGGTGTCATTATTAGATGGTCCCTTTTCTTATCTTGAAGGGACATGGACGTTTATGCCTTTAAGAACCGATGCTAGCAAAATATCGCTAGATTTAGAATTTGAAATGTCAGGCAAATTAGCCAGCTTAGCCTTTGGGGTGGTGTTTAATCAAATCTGCAATACTATGGTGAGTTCATTCACTGATAGGGCCAAACAGGTTTATGGATAAATTGACCATTAAAGTAGAGGTAGCTTATGCTTTGCCTGAGCAACAAGTTGTTAAATGTGTAGAGTTACCGGTTGGGTCAACGGTGGGGGATGCCGTGCATTTGTCTGGATTACTGGAGCAGTTTCCAGAGATTGCCAAAGCAATTCTTAATGTAGGCATTTTTGGTAAGGTATGTGCGTTAGACCAACGATTAAATGCCTTAGATCGAATCGAAATCTATCGACCATTAATCCATGATCCTAAAGAAGCGAGGAGACAAAGAGCCAAAAAATAACAGCTTGGCTCTTCGATAATTGATTAACGCTAGTCTATAAAGGTAAATTATCCGTTGTTGATGCGGGTTTTGGTTCGGGTTTTGAGCTTCTTAACGGCGTATCAGGACCTAAAAGACCAAATACCGTGGTTATTTTTTCCCACATGGTTCTGTCCAAATCGCGCTTGGGGACTTCAACCGTTATTTCTTTAGCTATTTTTGGTCCAGCATTTACGTTAGGTTTAAAGTCACCTTTTATGCCAGTAACTTTATCATTGTTAAAAAATACAGAAAGTTGTTGTTGAACTTTATCTTGACCACTCGGTTGATTAATGTAAATGTAATCCCAGCGATTTTTATGGAATACATTATCCAACATCGGCGAGCCGAGAATAAATTGTACTTGTTTTTTACTCATGTTAGGGCGTAATTGATCTAACTGACTTTGTTCAATTATATTGCCTTGTTGCACATCAATTTTATAAACACCCGGCAGGTTGTTTAAAATGTATGTACAAGACACGAGGGCTTGACTAGCGATTAAACTACAAATTAAAAGCGACTTTCTCATTTAGGACAGATTAAATATTTAAAAATGAAATGATACAGTATGTTAATTAATAATCCTATAAAAGTATCATGATCATTAATACTAAAAAAGGCTACAATAAACTTTCTTTTAAATATATTGCCAATAATGGCTTATTGAGGGATTCTCTTGGAAACTCATGATTTAAAAAATGCGGGCCTAAAGGTAACTATTCCTCGGTTAAAGATTCTGCAGATTTTAGAAAAACAGGTTGATGAGCGCCATTTAACAGCTGAAATGGTGTATAAGATTTTAATCAGTGAAAATGAAGAAATTGGGTTAGCAACCGTTTATAGAGTACTCACGCAATTTGAAGCGGCGGGTATTGTGACTCGTCATCATTTTGAAGGCGGTAATTCTATTTTCGAATTGGATACGGGTGATCATCACGATCATATTTTGTGTATGAAATGCGGTAAAGTGGACGAATTTACCGATGAACTGATAGAAGCTAGACAACAAGAAGTTGCTAGTAAGCTGGGTTATGAACTAACTGATCATGGTTTGTATTTATATGGATTTTGCCCACAATGCAGAAAACCTTAATTGTTTTATTTAACTTATAGCATTCATGTTTAAACCCCTTATTTTTTATATTGGCCTTCGCTATACGCGGGCTAAAAGACGTACTCAGTTTATTTCCTTTATCACCTTAACATCTGTGCTAGGCATTGCCTTAGGTGTTACCGCGCTTATTACTGTTTTATCAGTAATGAATGGCTTTGAAGCCGAATTGCGGGAACGTATATTGGGGATGACCGCCCATGCCACTGCAACGGGACGGTTTGGACAACTGGATGATTGGCAAACATTAGATAAAAAACTCGTAGATTATCCGCATGTGCAAGGCACAGCTCCTTTTATTACCGGGCAAGTAATGATTAATGCGGACAGACGTGTAAGTGGCACTATGCTTAATGGGATACTGCCAGACTATGAGTCCAAGGTCTCAGATGTAGGTCAAAAAATGAAGTACGGGGCTTTATCTGATTTAGTGCCGGGTGAATATGGCATTATCTTAGGTTTGGAGTTATCGCATTATCTAGGTGCTGCCATTGGCGATAAAATCACCGTGATTAGCCCGCAGATTAATTCTACACCCGCAGGTATTGTCCCTAGAATGAGACGTTTCACTGTCGTGGGCGTGTTTCAGGTGGGCATGTATGAATATGATCGTAATATGGCTTTGATTCATTTGGATGATGCGGCTAAATTATTTCGTTTAGATTCCGCAGTATCTGGATTACGCATTAAATTAGATGACTTATTTAATGCGCCACAAATTACTCGTGGCATGGCTAAAGATCTTTCTGACGATTATCAAGTGAGTGATTGGACTTTAGCGCACAATAATTTCTTTAGAGCTATTCAAACTGAAAAGCGCGTTATGTTTATCATTTTGTTGTTAATTGTCGCTGTGGCTGCTTTTAATATTGTGTCAACTTTAGTGATGGTCGTTACCGATAAGCGTGGGGATATTGCTATATTAAAAACTCAAGGTCTTACCTCTGCCTCTATTATGGGCATCTTTATGGTGTTAGGTTCTATCATAGGTATAGTGGGAACTGCGCTAGGCACTGTGGGGGGAATTTTATTAGCTCTAAACGTAGAAACTATAGTGCCAGCGTTAGAGCGTTTGTTTAATGTGCAATTTATGGCAGCAGATGTCTATTACATCAGTGAATTACCCTCTAAATTGGTTTGGGGAGATGTGTATGCAATAGCAGGCATGGCTTTCTTTTTGTCGTTATTGGCTACTATTTATCCAGCATGGCAAGCCTCTCGAATCAATCCGGCCGAGGTATTAAGATATGAGTAATACTATCTTAACTTGCCGACAATTGACTAAACGTTACGATCAGGGCGGCTTAGATGTTGAAGTGCTTAAGGGCGTTGATCTAAACATCCAAATTGGTGAGCGTGTTGCGATTATGGGCGCTTCTGGCTCAGGTAAAAGCACTTTATTGCATCTGTTAGGGGGCTTAGATAAAGCCACTAGTGGTGAAGTGATATTGGCTGGCGTTAATATTAATAAAGTTAATGCCATTAAACTGGCTAAATTAAGAAATAAATCGTTGGGCTTTATCTATCAGTCTCATCATTTGTTAGGTGAATTTACTGTGTTAGAAAATGTCGCCATGCCTTTATTAATAGCGGGTGAATCAGTTAAAGCAGCAACCATTAAATCAACGGAACTACTTAAACGCGTCGGTTTAGGGCATCGGATTGAACATAAGCCGGGTGAATTATCAGGTGGAGAAAGACAGCGTGCTGCAGTTGCTAGAGCTTTAATCAATAAACCGGGTTTAGTATTAGCCGATGAACCTACCGGTAATTTAGACAGTAAAACCGCTGATCAAATCTACCAATTAATGTTGGAATTAAATCAAGAACTGCAAGTTAGTTTTTTAGTGGTTACGCATGATCATGAATTAGCCACTAAGATTGGTAAAGTATTACACATGGAAGATGGCTTAATCGTCGGTTAGAGTTTTTAATTATTATTCACTGCACCTCTTGAGGCGCTTTAGTCTCATTTACTGGAGGTGTCAGTGATCATTTACGCACTATTATTTGTTGCTGGCATTTTATGTGTGCAACAATTTTCAGAATTACCTGGTTATGTGTGGCTAGGTGTTATTTCATGGTGTGGCATTGTCTTTGCGCTTTTACGGTATTGGCGAATCGTATTTTTTATTGTCGGACTACTGTGGGCGATATTTTTTGCCATGCACCGCTTAGAAGATAGACTGCCCAATGCTTTAGAGTCTATCGAGATACCTGTTACGGGTATTATTATGGATTTACCCAGCCAAGATACCCGTCGAAGTAGTTTTGACTTTAAAGTCACAGAATCTGCTTATAAACTCCCCCATAAAATTCACTTAAGCTGGTACTTTCCTGATCAAGATATTAAAGCCGGGCAAATCTGGAAGTTTTTGATTAAATTAAAACGCCCGCATGGTAGCTTAAATCCTGGGGGTTATGATTACGAACGGTATTTGTTTAGCCAAGGCGTGGGCGCAATAGGCTATATTCGCACTGACCCTAAGCCGCAATTAATGGGTCGTTTGTCAGGATGGACGAGTATTTCTATTTGGCGTCAAACCATTGCGGATGAGTTAACGCAATTGTTACCTAACAGTCCTAGTCTAGGTTTAATTAAAGCTTTAACCATAGGTGATGGCAGTGGTATCTCCAAAGCCGATTGGGACACCTTTCGAAAAACCGGCACTACTCATTTAGTGGTGATATCTGGCTCGCATGTGGGATTAATTGCTGGATTAGCTTATTTAATCGCACTTAAACTTTGGGTTCGAGTGGGTTATTTGAAATGGACACCACAGACTGTAGCGGCTTGTATTGCTATGATAGTGGGTTGTTTTTATGCAGCGTTAGCGGGCTTCTCTGTGCCTACCCAACGCGCTGTAATTATGCTAATAGTATGGATGTTGGCAATTATTCTGCAACGCAATAGTAAACCGCTTAATACCTTGGCATTGGCCTTGTTTGCGGTGTTAATTTATGATCCTTTATCGGTACTGTCGGTGGGGTTTTGGTTATCATTTTTAGCGGTTAGTTTAATGGTTTATGCGCTTTCAGGACGACTAGGTAAACAGTCTTATTGGTTAGAAATGTTAAAAATCAATATGGCGACCTCAATAGGTTTGAGTCCATTATTATTACTATTCTTCCAACAAATTTCCTTGATTTCACCATTGACTAATTTTATTGCCGTGCCAATAATTAGTTTTATTAGCGTACCACTCGCCTTATTAGGTGTGGTGGTTATAGGGTTCAACCAAGATTTAGCCATACCGTTATTGTTGTTGGCCGACTATTCATTACAAGGTCTTAAATTAGTATTGCAATATTTTGCAGAGTTCTCATTGGCTACATTTAATCAAGCTCAGCCTCCTGTTTGGTCATTACTATTTTCCATCCCTGCGGTTTTATTATTGTTAGCTCCCGTTGGCGTGCCTTATCGCTACCTTAGTTTGTTACTATTTTTACCATTATTCGCAACGACACAGGATAAACCAGCAGAAGGCACGATTAAGTTAACAGTACTTGATGTGGGTCAAGCCTTATCTATTGTGGTACAAACTCAACAGCACACATTGATATACGATACTGGCTCAAAGTATTCGGAAGATTCTAATAGTGGCAAAACCGTCATATTACCTTTCCTGCGTCACGAAGCGATTCAATCGGTTGATAAATTAATGATTAGTCATGGTGATAATGATCATATTGGCGGGGCAGAATCTGTATTAGCAGAGTTACCAGTAACAGAAGTAACAACCTCTGCTATGGCACAATTACAGCACTATCAGCCCGTAAAATGTGTGGCTGGGCAGACATGGGTTTGGGATAAGGTACAATTTAAAGTGTTAGCACCTGAACACGATTTTAGTTCTGATAATGATAACTCTTGTGTATTGCAAATAAAAACCACTACCAGCATTTATCTATTACCTAGTGATATTGAAGCAAGTGCAGAAGCGTGGTTAACCCATACGTATGGCCAACAATTAAAAGCTGATGTGTTAATCTCTCCGCATCATGGCAGTAAAACTTCGTCGACATCAACGTTCTTAAAGTCCGTAAATCCAGAACTGGTAGTGATTTCAGCTGGCTATTTAAACCAATTTCATCACCCTCATCCTGACGTTATAGCCCGCTATACACAACATAACACGACTTGGTTTAATACTGCAGCGCTGGGGGCATTAACCATAACTGAAGTAAAAGGTGTTAGGCATTTAGTCGCTATGCGTGACACTGAAGGTAAATATTGGAATAATAAGTAATTTATTTTCGGGTGTCGGATATTATCTATGCTCGGTTTTAAAACAACTGGCGATGGTTAACTACTGGTTTTCTCTGGATAAACACTATATTCAAATCCTAAGGTTTCTTCCCACTTATAAAGTATCGCGATAGTCACTGAATTGGCTACATCTAAAGCAGTAACACCAGTACTCAATTCTGCATTAGGATCTTCTGATAATATTTCAGTCGCTATTAATTTACGGCCTTTTTTGTGGGCATCAATCACTTTTTGATGACCGTTTTTAATATAAATAAAACCGTTACACACAAAAACCTGTACAGCAGCATCTTCGGCTAAAGGGTTTTCTTCGACTAACACTTTAATAGATTTTGTCGGTAATAATTTCTTAGGTGTTACCCAAAGCTGGGCGAAAACTTGTGCTTGCAACCACAAATCAAAGCAATCTTTAATTTTTTGAGCTATCACTTCCGGCGTAGAAAAAGACGTATCAATGACTAAATCATAGTTACTGTATTTTCTAAACTGTACATTGTAAAGATGATTAAAACGTAGATCTTCTATACCCTGACGTTTTAGATTGTTTTCTAAGGTCACAGCTAATGAGGGGTTATGTTCGTCACCTCGAGCCGCGTTAAAGACTCTTTCTGCTCCAACGACAGTATCAACCGCTAAAAAAACTTTAAAGGCATCAGGTATAAAGTGCCACGCTAAGCGGGAATCTAAAATTAATTGCTCTTGAGTTTTACCCAACTCAACTACATAAGCATCAATTTCATCATCAATACTGCGATCAGTTTGGGATATTTGATTAAGTTCTAGGGTAGTAACTCCACGGCGAGTGGCAATTTCTCGTTGGATAGTGCCAGTGCCAATAATATCAAACTGGGTGAGTTCTTTGAGTGCTTTGGCTACGGAGGATTTGCCACTGCCAATATCGCCAGACATTACAATAATATTCTTCATAATCAGTGTGCTTTTTATATCCAAGTTAATGAGGGGGATTTTAGCATTAAAGTGTAGGATAGGGCAGTATGTCTATTCAGCCACTAAGGTTTCAATACGATAAAAACCATGACCTTCTAACCCTAAAGTATTCGCTAAATAGGGTAAACAGGCTTGTAAGTCTCCTGCTAGTTTCCACGGCGGGTTAATCACTATCATCCCACTAGCCGTCATGCCATGTTCAAGGGTATCGGCTGTAATGCCTAGTTCGTAAAGCTGTACATTTTTAAGTGCGCTCTCTTTAATAGCTTTTTCTAAATACGTATTTCTTACACGATCTACCACTGGATACCATAACGCAAAAGTGCCATGCGCAAAACGTTTGTAAAATTTAAATAAATAGTCTACTACCGTTTCATAATCGCTTTTAATCTCATAAGAGGGGTCAATTAACACCAAACCGCGTTTAGCTTTAGGGGGTAATAATCCTAGGGTGGTCTGTAAACCTTCAGCATGTTGCACCGTAATGCGTCTATCTCTTTTGATGGCTAACTTTAATAACTCAATCTCAGTAGGATGCAGTTCATTAGCGAATAAATGATCTTGTTGGCGTAAATACTGTTGAATAATTAAAGGTGAACCTGGATAGGTCGTGAGCTTATCCGTAGCGTTAAAACTTTTGATAATCTTAACATAATCTGCCACCGCGCATGGTAAATTATCTAACTGCCATAATGCGCCTATCCCAGTATCAAATTCTTTATTTTTCTGTGCATAATCGCTATCTAATTGATAAGAACCTGCTCCAGCATGCGTATCTATACAGCAAAAAGGTTTGTCCTTAGTGCATAAATGTTCAAGGATTTTAATTAAAACTAAATGTTTTAAAACGTCGGCAAAGTTGCCGGCATGAAAAGAGTGTCTGTAACTGAGCATTAGGATAGTTTACTGGCGATAGTCATACCGATTTCAAATGCGATCAACCAGATGATGATCCATTCTAAAATCGTCGAGTGGCGATGTTTCTGTTCATCCGCTAACATTTCAAATAATTCGTGGATGGTTTCGAGCTTTTTAGATAAAACTTGTGTGCGTGGGGCAATTTCTAAGTATTTAGCGGTGATAGTGTAAAAGTTTTCATACTCTGGATATTCCCAAAAGAAGTCAGGTGTATCTAACAAATCATAATTTAAAATAATATCGCTTTTGGTTAAGAATAATTGTCCACGGATCTTGGCTATTTTATAACGACTCAGCTTAATACGCCCATTTTCTGCTAAGGATTTAGGAATATAGCTGGTGTTATTGATGGTGGTAATGGCATTGGTTTCAAAAGAAGCCAATTTGATTGACTGCGCCATACCTTGAGATAGGGCGAATATTAAAATAGGGTCTGAAGATTCAATTTCTATATGATCCTCAATAATGCGGGTGTTAGGGCAGTTAAGCGTAAAAGTAAAAAAATCTTCTTCAATTACCGCTAGCGGGAACTCTGCGTGTTCTAAGAGTAATTGGTGTAATTTTGTTTGCTCCTCGGGGCTGACGTTCCAATGTACAACCGCCCCGTAGGAGAACACGACCGACCAAGAATTATCATCTTCTATTAACAAAGCACCTTTAATAATACGAATTAAAGTTGATTTTGATAATAACGCGGCTAAGGCATTAATATCAAAACGCAATGCCAGACAATAAGCCGCGCATTTTTCGGTAGAGCTATTGGCTGACATAGTGTTTAAGTTAAATTCACGGTTGTTTATCAACAATATTGAGTAACCAGCCGCTTTCTGCTTCACATTCTGAATATTTAGCTTTCACTTTAATATTGATACGTGCGTAAGTGTCATGCAGTGATGCGGGCAGTTTACTCTTAATGATGAAATAGGGATCTTTAAATTCGGATTCAAACTCTACAGGTATATTTTTAACCGTGATAGAAATTTGATCGGCATTAGGTACGTTATGAGCTATAAATGAGAACTCAGCCCCTGGAATGACCGTGGTTAAATGCGCGGGTATAAATTTACTTAACTGTGGTTTACAAACACCCGTGCCACTACTACTGCCTCTGGGGCCGCCCGAATGACCGCTGTGATGTTCTGATGCTTGAATTGAGATTGAAACCGATACTGATAAAAGGGTAGACAAAGCGAGTAATGTTATTTTTTTCATTGATATGCTCTTTATTATTAATTAACACTGGGGCTTTTAATATAAATATTAAGGGCTAATGGATTAAAAATAGTCCAGCGATATTATATACCATGAATATATTATCAAAGCCAGAGCCAGTTTAACTACTGCAATTCTCATTATGGCACTGATCACCTCAAAAGGCCTTCGGATTACCCTATAAAATATAAATAATGCACATTTTGGTATATAAAATGCAGTATTAATCTTGATACATGTTTTAATGTATCGTTAATCTAATGTGTATTTATCAAGAATTATTTATTGGAGTGTTTGTATGGAAGAAATTTTAGTTTTTGCAGTGGTCATTTTTATTGCTTATATTTTTTGGGGTGATGTATTTTTAAAAAACAGAAAAGCGTTATCAGAAACAATTGTGCCTGAAGACTCTACGTTGCGCAGACATTTTCTAACACAACTCAGCACCGAAAATGCATCTGTAGCAGCAAAAATTCAAAAACGTTTAGCACTATAACTGTCATTTTTGACCTATCTTGCCAAAGTCATTGGGTGATGGCCAATAACCTCACCCATTCTTTTAGAATTGTTTTCTTAAGTTCAACTATGTTTTAATACAGACATGTCTGTAACATAATCAACACAATTCCTAGCTGTTTACGAAAAAGTTATGAATATTTGGGCGCTTAAAAAAGATATTCCGCTAAAGGCCATGTTGTTAGAATTAGAACAACGCTTCAGTGAACTTAAATGGGAATTAAACCCTAAAGAAGAAAACTTTCAAGCGATTGATATTTACATACCTAATAGTCCTAGTCTTTCAGTATATGTCTACACCTTTGGACAAAACCCAAATTCGTATGGTATTGATCTAAAATACCCCATCAGTGCCCACAATAGTGTCGGTGAAAACGAGAACCTAAGCTTAGAAAAAGCTTTAAGTATTATTTCTATGCATTTATTTTATTGATTAATATTTTTAAGAGAGTTTAAGTTTATGACCATCCATACTGAACCCAGCACCCATACTTCTGCCCCTAATCGCCAAACACTTTATGTTGCTATTGCGCTAGCAGCAGGAATCTTACTAGGGGAATTGCTTAATTTAACCTTGGGCAGTTCTGTTGCAGAGGAGGCACAATCACTCTTCAAGCAAATAATCCAAGTCTTTGCGGTATTAACCGATATCTTCTTACGCCTGATAAAAATGATTATCGCACCCTTGGTATTTTCAACTTTGGTCGTTGGTATGGCTAAAATGGGTGATATTCAAACCGTTGGGCGCATTGGCATAAAAGCCATCGCTTGGTTTTTTTCTGCCTCAATCGTTAGCTTATTATTAGGTTTGCTACTGGTAAACCTATTTGAACCAGGTAGATCCTTACATATTGCGTTACCTGCAATAGGAACAGAAACTGGGCTATCACAAGTTAAACCCACCTTAGATAGTTTTGTGGCGCATATCTTTCCAAAAAGCTTCACTGAAGCGATGGCGACCAACGAGATTTTACAGATCGTCGTGTTTTCCATGTTCTTTGGCATAGCGTGTGCCTCTGTTGGTGATCTAGCCAAACCAACCGTCAAGCTCTTAGATTCATTAGCGCACATCATGCTTAAAATCACTAGCTATGTGATGTATTACGCGCCAGTCGCGGTATTTTCAGCAATTGCTTCCGTCGTTGCGCAACAAGGTATAGGGGTTTTATTGTCCTACAGCAAATTTATTGGCGAGTTTTATTTAGGGCTGTTTTTATTATGCTTTTTACTAGGTAGCGTTAGCTTTTTATTCTTAGGTAGACGCATTATCTCATTATTAAACCATATCCGAGAGCCAATGCTATTAGCTTTTGGTACAGCTAGTAGTGAAAGCGCTTATCCTAAATTACTCCAACAACTCGAGCGTTTTGGTTGTGATGAAAAGGTGTGTGGATTGGTCTTACCTTTAGGATATTCATTCAATCTAGATGGCAGCATGATGTATATGACCTTTGCGGTATTATTTATCGCCCAAGCGTATGGTATTGATTTGCCTATAGCCGACCAATTAATTATGTTATTTGTATTGTTATTTACCAGCAAAGGCGTTGCAGGAGTACCTAGGTCCTCATTAATCGTGATTGCAGCCACTCTTTCCATGTTCAAAATTCCAGAGTCAGGTTTATTATTGTTATTGGGTATTGATCAAATTCTGGACATGGGGCGCAGTGCCACCAATGTATTTGGTAACAGCATGGCATCAGCCATCATAAGTAAGTGGGAAAAAGCGTTACGATAGGTGTAATAGCTTGAAAGCTTGGATACCCTATTGCATATTTCTTAATACTACGTTATTTTTGTGCAATGTAATCCGTTGCACAGTACTAACAACTCGTCTTATACTTAAAAAAACAAAATTAGCAAACTAGATTATTTAAAATGCGAAAAATATTCAATTTACCTAGATTCATTGCAATTCCATTAGCAGTTATATTTCTCGCAGTTTCATCTGTGTTACTTTCATTTTTATTTGCCATACTTTTAATCCCGATGGCAATCGCGGGCTATAGATTTTGGCGAACAACAAACTTGTCTAAGGCAACCAATGATGCCGACGTTATTGAAGCTGAGTTTACCGTGCTTGATAAAAATACTGATAAATAAACTTAATCTAGTGAGTAGACCTCAGGAACTTTGTAATGATCTATCCACCTGCGACAATTTGTCACATTTTTATTTGCAAGATCACCTGATATCATGCATCTAACTTTAAAAGGTCTTACAGGCTTTTTGCTGAAAGTTGCGCGATATCTCTCCTAAATAACTCTATAGCGGCTACCCACTTAAAGCGGGACAAAATAAGCACTCGTTGGCAAAATCCTGTATTATGCGACAATGATTAAAAAAACAAAATAACCCAAGAAATACCAGCAATTCTAATTATGACCATCACCTACCATGTTTCTGTTTTAGGTGGTCGAATAATTCGACTTGGCTACCCACTTAAAGCGGGACAGTTATTAAAAACAGAGGGTTATGAATAACACGATCTTTAGCCTTTCTAGGAAGAGGGAGTTCCCCCATCTCATTAACTAACCATGAGAGCAAGTCAGGAAACTCCCTATCAAAAAA
>CAIQNQ010000079.1 GCA_903873165.1 uncultured Methylococcaceae bacterium
AGCGATGTTAATGGCAGAAAGCTTAGTGGCGCGTGGTGTAAAGGTGATTGATCTATCGGCCGATTTTAGGTTAAAAGATGCTAAAGAATGGTCAGATTGGTACGGGATGGAACATGCTTGTCCTGATTTAATTGCCGAGGCTGTGTATGGCTTGCCGGAGGTTAATCGTGCCGCGATTAAATCTGCGCAAGTGATTGCTTGCCCCGGTTGTTATCCTACCGCGGTACAGTTGGGCTTTTTACCTTTAATTGAAGCAGGATTAATCGATACGGATTTTTTAATTGCAGATGTAAAATCGGGTGTCAGTGGCGCTGGTCGCAAAGCAGAGTTAGCGACTTTAATGAGTGAAACAGGGGAAAGCTTTAAAGCTTATGCCGTAAAAGGCCATCGTCATTTACCTGAAATTACTCAAGGGTTGACTGAAATAGCGGGTAAGTCCGTGGGTTTAACGTTTGTACCGCATTTAACGCCTATGATTCGCGGTATACACGCTACTTTATATGCGCGTTTAGTTGAGTTTAAAGTCGGTGAGTCAACTTTATCTGAGCTGCAAGCTTTATATGAAGCCCGTTATAGTGAAGAAGTTTTTGTCGATGTTTTACCTCAAGGTGCGCACCCCGATACCCGTAATGTGCGTGGTAGTAACCATTGCCAAATTGCTATTTTCCAGCCTCAAGGCAGCCAGACCTTAGTTGTTTTATCGGTGATTGATAACTTGGTAAAAGGTGCGGCAGGACAGGCGGTGCAGAATATGAATCTGCTATTTGGCTTTAAAGAAGATACGGGCTTAAAGATTATTGCTCTTTATCCTTAATTCTTTAAAATCAGATTAGTCAGATTATTAATGTTTAGGTTTGTAGATTTATTTGCTGGTATTGGCGGTTTTCGAATTGCATGCGAAAAAAATGGTGGACAATGTGTGTTTAGCTCTGAATGGGATAAACAAGCAAGAAAAACTTATTTGGCAAACTTTGGTCATTTACCATCTGGTGATATTGCTGATATAAACGTAAATGATATCCCTAATCATGAATTGATTACAGCAGGTTTCCCTTGTCAACCATTTAGTAGGATAGGTAAGAAAGAAGGCTTTAATCATGTAACACAAGGAAATGCCTTTTTTGAAATTGTACGCATTTTAGAGCATCATCAAACAAAGATGATTTTGCTTGAAAATGTCCAGACTATACTTTCACATGACGAAGGAAATACATTTCAAACTATTTTGAGTAAGTTAGTTGATCAATTGGGTTATCAAGTATTTTATAAGACGCTTGATTCAAGTGATTTTGGTTTACCACAAAAACGTAAGCGAGTTTATATTGTAGGCTTTTTACAAGAAGTTTATGGTGAACACATCGAGTTTACTTGGCCAGCAATTAACAGAACAAAACATTTTATTAATGAGTTCATTGAAACGCATCCTACTGGATACAATATAACACATCATTTACAGCAAAATTATTTATTTAAAAAAAATGATGGCCTACCACAGGTTGTAGATAAAACTACTAAGGTTTTTGTACGCACATTGTCAGCTAGTTATTATAAAATACAGAGACAAACAGGCACTTTTATACGTGACGGCGATACTGGAATTAGACGTTTCAGTAAAAATGAGTGTCTTTCTATTATGGGTTTCCCAATGGATTTTATTGTGCCAGTTAGTAGAGCACAAATGTATAAACAATTTGGTAATAGTGTAACTGTACCAGTTGTTCAGAAGATAGTTGCTCAAATGTTGAAAGTAAAACCGATTTATAAAAACGTATAATTTATATTTGAATCATATTTTTATCTAAAATATCTGCTATGTGTTTAGCCATTGACTCAACCACTGTTATTGAAACCGAATTTCCAAATTGTTTATATTGTTGTGCTCTACTAATACCAGAGGGAAATGAGAATTTGTCATTTCCTTTATCATCTATAAATGCGTAATTTATAAATCCTTGTAATTTACCCCACTCACGTACAGTCATATTCCTTAAACCTTCGTTATTAAGGCTCGTTTTTTTTGATTGTACTAAAGTACCCCCTATCTGTTCTTGAAAATCCATTATTATATTTCGCTCCTTACCTGAGCCGCCAGTTGCTAAGATAGTATTAGATATTGGTGCCTCTATAAATCTATCATTTACAACTATATAGCCGAAGCCATTACCTTTATCTTTGTGTCTATTCTTATGTTTTTTCATTGATTCAAGTGAACCTGATGATATGTAATAATCAAAATCTGCCCCCAGTTCAATTAGATCATGTAGATCTTTGTATAAATTAACATCATTTCTTCCAAGTGGGATAGGTGGTATTTTAATATCTTGAATTATGTCACGCCTAAATCCGATTAAATATACACGACTTCTTCTCTGCGGCAGGCCAAAGTTTTTGGTGTTACGTATAAAATTATTTCTATCAAAAATTACTTCTTTAATACCGAAAATATTTGTTGTAACTTGAACTCCCTCTATAATGTAATCTAAATCAATACATAAAACCTCTAGTATTGTTTTGAAGGTTTGGCCTTTCATATGAGTTGTTAAACCTTCAACATTTTCTAAAAAAAAGGCTTTAGGTCTATTTCTATCTATTATGTCTGCTACATCATAGAATAATGTACCTCTTGTCTTATCTTTAAAACCTTGTTTTTGTCCCGCTATACTGAATGCTTGGCAGGGAAATCCGCCCATTAAAACATCAAATTTTATTTGTGTCGTTTTTATTTTAAATTCTTCTGTTGTAACGTCATTAAAAGGGTTTTCACCATATAGGTGCTCGTATGTAGTGCATGCGTATTTATCGATTTCAGCGGAGAGTCTATTTTGAAAGCGATTAGTCATTTCAAACCCCCTTCTAATACCACCAATCCCTGCAAAAAGATCAATGGTTGTATACTTATTTGTACAATTGTTATTCATTATTTATTTGCAACTTAGAATAAGTTTTAGGTAATTCTTGTTTACTGTGTAAATATTTTGTTTAATTAATTTAGTTTATATTGTTTATTTGCAATTTTAGCTTATAGATTTCTAAATCTAATTAAATTTAGAAATCTATAAGCTTTACTATTTTTGTGTTATTGGTAAGCTCAACAGAACGAAAGTTTTTTTAAATTGACTTTGCTAACCAAACAGTAAATTTGGGTAGGCTGGATGTACAATAAGCCAGAGGCGCTAATGCTGACCAGAGTTTACCATTTAAACCCATAGCAGAAATCAACAACATTAATGGCATGTTACATAGCACAGATTATGCGATTTTGAACCGCTGCCCTTTAATACATATTGATTATCTGATCAGAACCTGAGTTGTAAATTCAATTTAAAATAAATCTTTCCGTCATTCTCAACTATTAAACTTCCAAATCTATGACGTGTAGTAGATGGCGTATCAAATTTAATATTTTCAAATAAATATGATTCTAATTCATTTATTTCGATAATATGTAAACCCACTTGGTCACCATTTTCTTTAATAATAATAGCCCCATTAGCTGTGTACTTTCCGTCCCATTTTTGTCCCGAAAAAAGACCCAATAATACAGCTACTAATAATCTTTTTAATTTAACCTGAATTGAACATAGATCTTCATTTTTCAAGTATTCGAGTTCATTTTTTACATGTAACGCACTAAGATTATTACTGAAGCTAGACGTTCTACTAATATAGAACTCAACTAACATTTTAGAGATAAGCTCAGGGATTATTGAGTCAACCATGTTTAAATTGTAAGTCATTGAGTCTTTCTCAGCTTTAACGAATACCAATTTTCCATTTAACTCATAGATTCTGTCTATACGATCTTTAAGTTTATTTCTTGAATCTATTGAATTAATTTCATCAATATGTGAAATATTTAATCCATGAACTTCATATATAAAATTAGTATTACTTGATGCGTTTAAAAGAGTTGGTTTACTTCCTAAATATGACTTAATACCGAAACCTTCATCTTTCTTATTTAGTTGGTTGTTATCAATATCTAAAACAATATCAGCTTTTTGGTTACTGTTTCCACCATTATTAATAGATATTTCAAGCTTATTTTGTATTTCATAAATCTCTGGAACTTCAAAGGTTTGATTTCCTTTTTTTATTAAACTAACAATGTGATTTAGCCTACTTTCATCAAGAATATCCTGCTTTAAAACCTCGAGCTTTTGCCCAGTTTTTTTATTAATAATAGTGATATTGTCGTTATCATCTAAGTAACATGATTCATCAATATTTAATGTGGTTACTTTTGTTACATTGAAAAAATTACTATTTTCAGATATTTCTAGATTTTTGTTGGCTAATATAAGTTTCCTATCATTAATTATTTTGAAGAAAGTATATAGTTCAGACCATTCTCCTTTATTTTTTGTTATTTTCATTTCCTGATCCTTGATTTCTAAATTATGCATGTATTTGATTAATGATTTTGCACATTCCCTAATTGCATCAACTGCCACACTATTTCCAATTTGTTTCATCGCTTGACTTAATGGAACTGGGAACTCAAAATCATCAGGGAACCCTTGCATAATTTTTCCCTGTTCAGGCATTATTTTCTTAACCTGACCATCAACCAAATATGAATCCCAGTTTCTACGATCATTTATATTTGATCCACGCCCCCCTACTCTTAACGTGAATCCTATTTCTCTTGAACAATCACCACCCCAAACATGAGACATATTAAATTTAAGTGGTGTTTTCTCTGGAAACTCGAAAGAATGAATTTTATTATCATCCCTAAAACCAATCATATAAACTCTTGGTCTTAGTTGCGGCAGCCCATAATCTGAAGCTTGAATAATTTTGTAATAAAAACTGTAAGCTAGCTCATTTTCTAGAATATCCCTAATAATAGAAAATGTTTTTCCATTATCATGATTAACTATTCCCCTAACATTCTCTAGAAAAAAAGCCTTTGGTTTTTTTGCCGAAATTATATCTACAATATTGAAAAATAAATTACCTCTTTCTGACTTATGTGTATCGTCAAAACCACGTTTATAACCAGCTTGGCTAAATGGTTGACAAGGAAATCCAGCGCATAAAATATCAAAATCTGGGATGTTTTCTGGTGATATTGATCTTATGTCGGAATTGAACAGCTCATTTTTAAAGAGATCTGGACTAATTTTATTAAAATTATGTGAATATGTTTTTCTAGCAAATGTGTCTATTTCTGATGCAAAGACACATTCTCCTCCTAGGGAATGCATTGCAAGATGGAACCCACCAATTCCTGCAAATAAATCTACAAATTTGAACCTCTTCAATATATTATATCCTTTTTATTTTCATATAGTTATTTTGTTTAGAACGTTTTTTAGATTAATTAGTAATTATTAAAAATAATTCTTACCCCTTAATCAAGAACTAGATATTGTTTTTATGATACCAAAACAATAGTATCATAATGATAAAAACACTTAACAGCGGGAACAAACAACCATTGAATCATTTAAATCTTTCCTCATCAGAACTTGTAAGTCAGACACATTTGCCCGATACTTATCAATTTTAAAGCGCACATAATAACCGGAAACAAACATGGATATCATCTTTTTAGGCGGCCTCGAAATTGAAACCATCATCGGCATCTATGATTGGGAAAGAGAAACCAAACAAACTGTTGTACTGGATATTGAAATGGCATTTGATATTCAAAAAGCAGCTGAAACAGATGACATTCAATACACTCTCGACTACAAAACCGTTTCTAAACGCATTATTGCTTTTGTTGAAGAAAGTAGTTTTTTCCTAGTCGAAAAATTAATCGCTGAAATAGCCTCGATCATTCTTAATGAATTTAATGTACCTTGGGTAAAAATTACGTTAAACAAAAAAGGCGCAATTCGTGGCGCCAGTGATGTCGGCATTACTATAGAACGGGGAGAAAAATAAACTATGCATCAAGGTTATATCAGCATAGGCAGCAATATAGACAAAGAAAAGTACATCCCTACTAGCCTAGTTGCCCTAACAAAACACTTCGGCACACTGACTACTTCAAGTATTTACGAATCTGAAGCTGTTGGCTTTGAAGGCGATAGTTTTTATAATCTTGTCGTTGGATTTAAATCCGCGCTATCTGTAAAAGAAGCCGCTAAAACCTTACGACAAATTGAGTTAGATAATGGTCGCACACTTAACAGTCAAAAATTCTCGTCACGCACCTTAGACCTAGATCTTCTACTTTATGATGACATGATCATTAATGATGGCAAATTACAGATTCCGCGCGATGAGATAGAAAAATACGCCTTTGTGCTTGAGCCTTTAGCAGAAATTGCGCCAGACTTAAAGCACCCCGTAAGCCAAAAAACTTATGCCACTATTTGGGAAAGCTACGACAAAACAAAATTATCTCAGAAACGGATTACACCCACTTGGCACACCTAAACACTCATTAATAATTTAGAGTTCGCCCCCCATCAACGGTTAACACCTGCCCTGTCATATAATCAGCATTGGCAATTAAAAACCACACTGCTTTGGCAATATCACTGGCATCACCTTGCTTATTTAACACTACGCGTTGCAGAATAGCCTGTTTATCTACTTCTGAAACATCAGCATCAGGCCACAATATTGCCCCTGGTGCTACAGCATTGACTCTAACCTGTGGCCCTAACTCTTTTGCTAAAACCTTAGTCATTGCCACCAAACCCGCTTTAGCAATGCTATATACAGAATAATCCTTTAAGCCTCTCTCCGCATGTATATCAACTATATTGATAATGCACCCTTGATTATCTAACAAGGTTGCTGACAAGAACTTTGCCAAGAAGAACGGCGCCTTAAGATTACTGCCTAATAATTCATCCCATTGCGCTTCCGTTACCTCTGTAAACAAAGTTGGATAAAAAGCCGAGGCATTATTGATCAAGATATCTATCCCTCCCCAAGCCTGACACGCCTTAATAGCTAACATTTCTAACTCAGCAATATTCAATAAATCAGCCTGCATTAAAACCGCAGAAGCTGGACGTATCTGATTTAATTCAGCACACAATGCTTCAGCTTCAGCCTTAGAAGAACGGTAATGCAAAAAAACATTGCAACCTTCAGAATGTAACAACCGCGCACAAGCCGCACCAATACGCTTTGCCGCTCCAGTAATCAAAACATTTTTTTGCATTTAGTTTACTACTCAAGTTAATAAATCATTTCCGATAAACTCATTAGTTCCTCTTGTACGATCTTAATTATTTCAGAACCAACATCCACCTCATTTAACATAGGAAACTCTTTGAGTAGCTTATTTGAGATTTTTCCATGAGAATCTCGAATCGAACGGATTATTCTATCAATATCGGAATCTGGCCCCTCAATAACCTCTTTAATACGTGCGCGAGTCATACGGATACTGCGCAAATATCGCGCTTCTTTTGGCATTTCTTGATTGATGGTTTGATCAAGAATTTGTAATAAATACTCACTATGCGCAGTTAAATCAGGATATCGCCAAACAGCACACGCATCAGCATAAGCTTTAAAGTAAAAATTATACTCAACTTCATCTGCTGCCTTAATTTGTGAGCCAAAATAGTATTGATCTTGATAATGCTGCATAAAAGGTTTTGAAAGTACTTCTAATATTTGATCGTACCCAAAGCGATTATTGGCAGAACTTATGATGGTCGCCGAGATTGGCAAAATAAAAGGCGCTGGAATTGCGTGATCTCTTCGGAGGCTATCATTGATTAAAAAACGCGAGATACGACCATTACCATCAGACATGGGATGAATATAGACAAAACCAAATGATAATACAGCCGCCCTGATAATAGCTGATTTACCTGCTGTTCGATTTGAGAAAGTCGAAAGCCCTGCTAACATTGAGTCAGTATCATCCCAATGCGGAGCAATATAATGAACCATCGTTAACGCGTCTAAATTATTTTCACCAACAAATACAGGCGACTTTCTAAGTCCATAACGAGTCGATTTAGAACCTAAAATTTCATTTTGTAACGCTGTCAGAGATGAAGCCTCTAAAGGATTTTGTATCTGGCCACAGTGTTTTTCCATCACCGTTGCAAAACGCTTTATCCGATCAGTGTGTTTGTCTTCATGCTCAATCTTAAAACTGGCTTGACTCTCCTTAATGGTTAGCCAAACTGCACTCCGCATGATTAAATCTTGCCCGTATTCTGCCTCAAGCGCCTGCAATCTTTGATTGCAATCATAAGACTCAGCCGATTTAACTAATTCAGATCGATAGATTATTGGGCAATAGTCACGGTTACCTGGTAAATTATCCCGAACCCGCCAACGCTGATTATTATCTGGACGAGTCGCAGTAAAATAGAGGTCAGCATCTATCGCATCGACATAATTACCAACAGTCACACCCCCAAAATTTAACGCTTGACCGGTCAGCCATTCATAAAAAAAACCTGTACGACGAGCATATTGTCCACTAGGTTCAGTGTTTACCCAATGTTCAATTTCGATAACTGGCACCGATTTAAATAGTCTAGCTAAAAACTCTAGATGAATCCCTTCGCGTTTAAGTGCGAAAGTAATATGATCAATAAAATTATCTTCAGGCTTAAAGGCTGGCGGATAGTATTCGTGAATAACCCCCTCCACATGCTCGGTTGAACGTGCTTTAGCGATTTGGCTATCCATTCGAAATGCTTGCACAGGACTTACACTATAGCGCTCTGCTAACCATCGATAGCCAATCCAAGCCCCTAATACCATATAAAAAAACCTCTAATATTTAATTTTTACCTATCATAATGTTTTTTTATATAAAAATACGAGTTTTTAGAGGATTTCTTATAAAACGAAATTTTATAGTCGAGTCAAACTACTTCTAGTCATCGTTGTTTCGCAGTAAGCTAAACAGCCCAATCCTCTATTCTTAACCCTACAACACGCTCAAACTCTCGAACATTATGCGTAACCAATATCGCATTTTGCGCGAGTGCATGACAAGCAATCCAAAGATCATTAGCGCCAATTGGCGTGCCTGCTAATTTTAACAACGTAAACTGTGTAGCGTAATGTTGACATAGGCTGGGACTGGCATCATATTGAACCGAGACTATCTGGGTCAGTTGATACAACTGGTTTAATACTTGGATTTTTCGAGTGCTACGCTCTGCACCTTTAAGTAATTCAGCGTACGTAAAAAACGACATGCATAGCACCGCTGCTTTATCCAACGAATTAATACGTTCAGCCACAGCAGGCGGTTTGTTTTTAAGTAAATAGATGAGAATATTGGTATCCAACATATAAATCATAATGACTCACGATCCTGCATAATCGGCTGTTGCTCATAGTCTTGCTCAAGCTGACTAACAAAATCATCATCAAATGCGTTTAGAGCCGCCAATAAAGTTGCACCGCGATTAATCGGCAATGGATGAATCACCAAATCACCGTTGGCGTTTTTGCTAATTTCGACCTGAGCCACATCAAGTCGAAATTCTTGAGGAATACGTACTGCTTGACTGTTACCGTTTTTAAAGATGCGAGTAGTTAAAGTTGCCATAGCGCTCTCTTGATGTATGTACGAAGTTGTGTGTATTATATTTTTATACTTACCACTCTAGCAAGTACTCATTTAGCAGTAATAACTCACCCCAACACACTATACCGCTTTGGTAAGTCTGCCCAGTTTTTGGCTTCTAATAAGTCAAAGGCATTGGTTAATTGAAATCTAAAAGCTCTGTGTCCTGGCATAACAACTGATTGATTTAACGGTCTGGCATAACCTAACTCCAATAACCAATAGTCGGTTATGTTGGCAGCAACTATTTTGCCAGCCTGCTCAATAGTCATATCACAACGTTTCACCAAGCGAACCGATTTAACCTCATAAAGATATTTAATCAACTTCTCATCACCCGTACCGTAATTAACCGCAATGGCACAATACCTGAGTTCTTGCATAATATTTCGGGCGATTGCTTTATTATCAGTCGCCGTTAATCGAATATGATACCAACCCGCTTGACCTTGTTTAAACCGATCTAAATAAGCTTTATCTCTCCCCAAAGCTGGCCCTAAAGGCGCTGCCAAAGTTAAATCTTCATAGCGAGAAATTTGCATACCCACCGGCACAATACGCGCTGATTCTTCTACAAAATACCGATCCGCTTCTGGAATCTTATAATCAATAGTTAGATCACCGAAACGAGATAATAAAAAATCATGTAACCATTGATTACTTTGCCCCGGTAACAAAGGAAAGCCACCAATACCCACAGCCTCTATAGCATCTTGATAGGGATTATGGTTATTTTCTTCATCAAACCAACCGGGATACAAAACATAAGCACCTAAAATAGGACGATTTTTCTCTGGCTCGCCATCTTTGGCTTTATTAATGTAGATTAACGCATCTCGATAACGATGCATTTGATTAAGCGCATCATCTGGTATGGCATCATAGGACTCAGTATCATTTACCAATCGATATTTGGCATCAAAAACCCACTGTACACATTCGCCATTTGGAAAGGTTGCCTCTAAGAAAATATCGGGTTTTTGTACTGTCGTCCATGAATAAATTTTGCCAAATTCAAGGTTATTAGCCTGTTTAAAAATAGGCTCATGAGCCAAGCGAATACACACCCCGTCTTTTCTTTCAAGAATAAAAGCCGCCCCCATGCCTTCCTTTAGACTTATCTCTAAACCTGATCTTATTAAAGATGCACTTTGATGCGTCTTTTCAACAAACCCAAGACTTAATAATTGCCGCCGTACCTCTAACAAGCACCAGACCTCATATAACTCGGCAACTGACTTCATAGAGATGCTGGCATGATGTCCGAACAAATCTAAATAAAGTTTTAGTTCTTGCCAGATTCGATAAACAGTCACATACCCTGCCCTCTGTTGTAACACTAAAGATTCAGAGGATAAGCCTGAAAAAGTACCGACCTCAGCAAATAAAGGTCGATTTAATAATTGCTCTAACGGTTTCTTCCAGCTATCAAGTTCGGTAAAAAAAGAATTAGAAATGCGTCCACGATCCGGCGAGTTGTAATCTTGTTCAATGCGTTGTTTAAAGCGCGTAATATCTTGAGAACAACGCACCAAGACTTGTTTAATAAATCGATTTTCTGGCGTGTCAACCGATAGGCGTTGGCGATTATTTTTATAGTAATGCTGATGCTCGCCACGGTTTAAATGCGCAGATACCTGCTCTTCTAACTTCACATTTAAGCGACCTCTTAAACGGTCGGCACGCATAGACGATTGATGAGGTACTAAGCGCGAATGCGGTGCGTTAGCTATTTGTTTGATGGCTTTTTCTAAACCAGTGCGTAAACTCTGGAAATGAGCCAACCAGAGTAACGGAAAGCGTTCATGGGGTTTATTCGATTTTGCTAATTCTTGATCTGTTTTCTGCGCAATAGAAAAACGCCACAAAGGATAAACCTCATCAATCGCGCTATGAATACCCTCCAAATCCGTTAGCATCGCCATCTTAGTTGGCAATACTTCAAATGAAATATATTGGGTAATATCTCGATCATCAGCCTTAAAGCGCACACCCAAACGAAACCAGCCAATATCATTACCAAAATTGATACTGCCTCGTAAACATTTACGCTTGTAATGAAACGCTTCTTCTATCTGACTCAAGCGATGAATGATTGCGGGTTCGGGACTTACACTAACGGTTGTTGAAAAGACAAACTCAAAATCATAGAGTTTATTTTCAAAGAACACCGCTTCAGGCAAGGATAATGCAGTTAGGGGATTTTCTCTTAAGGCTAGTTCATCAGACGGCTGTACAGCCTCAATTAATAGAGCGGGACTAAAACGAAGATGAGTAACGGGTAATGTTTGAGCGCGTAAATAATGCGTTTTTGCTAATAAAGTTTGAGGTCTACTGATATCTTTAGTCCACACCGTTAACTCAAAGTGCAAAGTTTTAAGTGTTAAGATATCAGGCACAAGTCATAACCTTAAAAAATGCAGCGTGTTTCTGGTTTTAGTAACCGATACATACAATAAAACCTTATGGCCAGAAAGAAGTAAAGCCATTAGACTCTAACCTAGACTGCATCCAAGCAAGTTTTTTAATTGATCTACAATCAACCTCATGGATACTACCATCAGTTTTTGTTTGAAACAAATCAGGACGCTTTTTATTCAGTATGTTATTAAATTTTTTAGTGACTTCATCAGATAATTTCGTAAGTAAACTACTATCATCTCCATTCGCTTTTAATTTATCACTGTCACCATCAATACGCGGCAAAACTTTAGACATTAAAAAATCATCCCAAACCGCCTGCAATTCAACTTCATCTTTAGGATTAAAGCTCACCACAGCCAAGAGCAATTCATTTAAGGCCCGATAGGCTAATTCAAATGGTGTGTCCTTAAGAATCGAATTAAGTTCTGTTAAAAAATTAATGCTTTCTTGACCATCAGAATCGGCTATTACACCTGATAAATCTGATTGTGAAACTTGAGTAAGTAGAGGAAAACCAAGTGTTTTAGCTTGAGTTTTAGATTCGAAAACACTATCAAAGTTATTAGGATAAAAAACGCCAAAGTCGATAGTAAACGCCCGATCGATAACTTTACGAGAGAAACCATGTGTGGTCTCATCCATATTAACAGTACCCGCGACAATTAAATTGGGTGGTAAAGAAATACCTTGTTTTACAAAATAAGCCCATAAACCATCATATTTCACATCATTTAATTTTAATTCTTCCCGTAGAATTTTAAGGCCATTTTCATTTAATTGGTTAATAATGGCTGGCTTTAAAAGAGCGTCACAACTATAAACACCATCGTGCCATTCTCTGGTTTCTAGTATAGAAAGATAATCAGCAAAATATTGCTCTACCGGTGCTAAATTCATTTCATCAAGACAGAGCCAATAAGGGGTCATTTCTATTGGGTCTTTACAAATTAACTCAGTCTCAGTCGCTGACTGAAAAGCATCTTGCCAAGATTTAATGATAAAACTTAATAACTCTGTAACAACATAATGAGTACCATTTTGACCAATACGCGAAATATAACCTAATAAGTCTGATGGTTCATGCCAATCGGGTCGCACGGGGATTAAACAATAATTAGATAAATCACCGTTATTATGGACTTTAGCTTGTTCACGAACAAAGCGTGTTTTTCCTGTACCGGAGATACCTGCTAATAATAGAAAAGGCTTGGGTAAATAAACTAAATCAGAAGTATTTATAACAAGTTTGTTCTTCGTTTCTTTAGGTATATAGGTCTCAATTAGTTTTGATAGTTTTTCAATTGTAATTTTTATGCTTTCATCGCTAATTTCAATTGACCCATCTTCATAAGAGTTCGGATCTCTTTCATTCGCCCAACCTATTAATTTGGAGAGTGTTGTGAATGTAGGTTTAGTCTGAACTGTAATAATAGAATTAATTGATAAATCATTAAAATATGATGAAGTATCTCTCCAATCTTTTTCAATATAATTACTAAGAGCTTTAAATTTATTGATATTGTTTGATATATCAATAAAGCAAGCTAAAAAGGCCTCTAAAGAAATTGTGAATGCTTTTACCTCTCCCCTTATACCTGAGTTAGTGAAAGTTATATAACCACCTTTATTACCCAGTTCAGCAGTAAATCTCGTTAATTTTATACTTTTTAAATATTCAGCTAAATTTTTATGCAATGTCATGAGTATTTTTCTTTAGTTGAAATGATATTTGTTTTGCCAGTTCTACAATCACTGGTACTGTCACACTATTGCCAAATTGCTTATACGCTTGCACATCTGATTTATTCGGGAGAAATTCGTCTGGAAAACCTTGTAATCGAGCTGCTTCCCTTGGAGTTAATTTTCTAGGATTTTTATCTTCTTGTTCAATAAGTATTTCACTACCATCTTTATAATATCGCGCAGAAATAGTATTTGTATATAAAGAATCTTTATTTACTATACCAAAGCCAAAACCTTTCCCATTCTTTGCATTGTCAATCTTCCTACGTTGATGCCCCTCCCATAGACGATCAGATATAGTGTATTTAGGATCTGGATTATCAATTAATACAGATCCAACATTTGTATCTGTATTAATTGCAGCAGGGTATTCAAATTGTTTCAAGTCGATATTTTTCCAAAGCACAATGTAAATTCTTTGTCGATTTTGTGGCACACCAAAATCAACAGATTTTAATACCATCTTTTTTGCTTCAGTTTGTAATTGTTTTAAGCTACCTCTAGTAATAATCTCATGATCAATATTACAGTTATAACCTATACTAATTAAAGTCCTTAGGATCACCTGCAATGTGTGCCCCTTATCATGACTTATCAATCCTTTTACATTTTCAAGCAAAGCAAACTTTGGTTGTTTATCCTTAAGAATATTTGAAATATTATGGAATAAAGTTCCTCTTGTATCATCAATCCCTTTTTTTAATCCTGCATGTGAAAACGGCTGACATGGAAACCCTGCTACCAAAACATCATGATCTGGTATGTTTTTTACATAAATTTTAGTAATGTCACCAAAAGGATAATCGCCATAATTTTCAAAATATGTTTGTTGGGCATTCTTTTCAAACTCAGAGGTAAAAACACATGTACCCCCATTTTTCTGAAATCCTAATCTCGTCCCACCAATACCAGCGAATAAATCTATAAAGGTAAATGTGCTTTTGATTGCTGGTTTAATAGGCGTTGAAGGAAGTTTCTTTTTAAAAGTTACTTTATCTTTATAAAGATTTGATAGCTTAAGAATTTCAATCAAATGTTCTTTGCATATTCCTTGATGTTCTGCAAATAATGGATAATCAGAGGCAATAGCATGTATCCATTGATGTATGACTGCTTTTGGATCAGAACCTTCAGGCGTATATTGAATTGCAGTTGGAAGTAATACCGCTTCTATTTTTTGAAAAGTATGGCTCATTATTTGAGTTAATCAATTTAATGCGATGTGGCAAAGTGTAGTTTGCTCTTTTTGTTAGGTGTATCTATGAATTTATAATTCGAGATTTAATTGATTGATTTAATATCAACAACGACT
>CAIQNQ010000080.1 GCA_903873165.1 uncultured Methylococcaceae bacterium
ATTCTGGCTCACTTGTTTTTAGTATCCTGCTGGGATGCACGCAGGCTTTTCAGCCAACCTTCATTCTGTCTGCAAACTTTAGCCGTCAGCTCAACCACTTGGCTGTAGGCGTTAAAACTTTTAAATGCTTGAACTTCTTTCCCTAAGCGAATCAGTAATAGCAATTCTTCAAGATGCTCGCGTAATTCTTGTAAAGCCAATAGCTTATCGGTTTGGTTATTGGCATGAATCACCAGTTTGACAGCCTGCCGACTGGCGTTGCGCATTTCTGTACCCAAAGTATATTTATGGTAACGACTGAAGTTGGCAACAATTTTTTCAAAATGTACCGCCAAGTTCAACGCATCACGGTAAATAGGTAAATGTTCGTAACGCGCCATTTTAAAGCGTAAAAATACTGATCACATTAATGAAAATACCTATCCACTTTACCCAAAATTAGGTGCGTTTTTTAAAATCGCAGGGGGCTATCGCCCCCTGCACCCCCTCAAAAGCACCCAATAACCCAAAGTATCAAATTACCCGATGCTACCGCGACGCTTTAAACTCATTAAACCGATCAGCCCAGATAGGAATAACCAGATTGCACCGGGGAGCGGAACGGCGGCAACATCGCCCGGGCGAACAGCCCATGCGTAGAACGGGTCAACCTTACCGCTGGAGTAATGGAAGCCATTGTAGGTACTGAAGAGCCACTCGTAGTCTGGATGGTGCGCGTACTCACTACTCGACAAGTACACAGCGCTCTGCACGTTAGAAAATAGATTGTAATTGGCATTATGGATTATTGTAATTTCAGAATTGGCTACACCACCGAGTTGGTTATAAAATAAATCGCCCATTTGACTACCAGTTTGATTGTATCCATTTTGTGCAGGTACGGAGGTGGGTAATGTCCAATCCGTATAACCCCCTAAACTTAAGTTGTTGGCCCACGCTTGGGCGCCCCACCAAGTCATATTGCCAGTACTGGTATCAAAGTCTGCGCTAGTTAGGGTGTATGTGCCACTGTTTGGCTCAGTATCATAAGCATTAGGCGTATCATGAATCACCCCTCCATTCGCCGCAATAATCTCACTGACTAAATTGGGATTACTATCTGCTTGGGTTTTAAATAAGTTGGCGTCAGAAGCCCAAGTGATGTTGTTGACGGTGTCATAGACCATATCCGTCCCACGTGCCACTAAAGCGGCTTGGGTGGTTGTGGTAAAACTAAAACCTAATGCAATAGTTGCTAATATTCTGGTGTTCATAATTATTTCCTTTGATGCGTTAACAGTTAATGATGCTATGCTCAGTTTGTTTAGATATAACGGTCTTCCGGTAAAGCGGTGTTGCGATAAAACGAAATAACGGTGTGCTGGTTTGCGTAATAAATACTCGATTATATATTTCGTGTCAACACCTAAATCACTTTTATTCAGATATTCTTTACGCTGTTAAAACACCAACAGCAATGACTTCTTAAAACTAAGCTAACGGTTTCATGTCAAAATGAGTCAGTTTTTTCGTGAGGAAATATTGCAATTATCTTGCTGTGATTATTCAGTCCCCTCTTTAACAATACTTCGGACAGTTTTGATTTAATTAAAAAATAGTCTGGAAGCCTCCAGTGTGCGAAGATGTAGTCAACGAAGATAACAGTCCAACATACCCAATGCCTCCATGCCATAAAATCCAGCCTAGGCTTTGCAGCCTTATGTAACTATGGCACTATCGCCGCGTAAACTGTCCGAAGTATTGCTATAGAATAAACCCAGTTAAATATCTTTAGAAAAATAGATATTGTCAATCAATCTGGTTTTACCCAACCTAGCAGCAACCAAAATCACTATTTCTGTATCTTCAACTGTTGCTGGGCTTAAATCATGACTACAGCAGATACTTAAATAATCCGGCTTAAAGCCAAATTGTTCTAATGTCCTTAGCCCATGCTGTTCTATGTCTGCAAACTTTTGCTTACCTAAGCAAACCGCTGCTTTAGCCTCACATAAAACCTTATAAAGCTCAGGAGCCACAGACTTTTCTGCAGCGGTTAAATAACCATTCCGAGAACTTAAAGCCAAACCGCTCGCTTCTCTTACGGTTTCAACGGGAATAATCTCAACAGGGATATTTAAATCCCGCACCATGATTTTGATAACCGTTAATTGCTGAAAATCTTTCAGTCCAAATAAGGCTTTATCAGGCTGAACAATATTAAACAGTTTACAGACCACGGTAGCCACACCGCTAAAGTGCCCAGGTCTAAAAGCCCCACAATAACGCTCTGAGATGCCATTGACGGTAACCATTGTTACTGCATCAGGGCTATAAATATCAGCCACTGAAGGCAAAAACAAAGCATCAGCACCCACCGCTAGTAATTGTGTTTGATCAGCTTGTTCGGTACGCGGATACGTAGCAAAATCCTCACCTACACCAAACTGAGTCGGATTCACAAAAATACTCACCACAACCCTATCAGCAATGGCTTTAGCTTTATGCACTAAATCAATATGCCCGGCATGCAAGTTGCCCATGGTGGGCACAAAAGCTATAGTTTCGCCCGCAACACGCCACGCTTTAATCACATCCCGTATATCAGAAACCGTATTAACAATTTGCATAACGTTTAGAAAGAATGCTCAACACTAGGAAATTGCGCGGCTTTAACAGCGTGATGATAGGCCTGAATAGCCTCGGCAATAGAAGATGAATCTGACATAAAGTTTTTAGAAAACCGTGGGCGTTTACCCATACTAATATCTAACATGTCGTATATCACTAATACTTGACCATCGCAATCTACACCCGCACCAATACCAATAACGGGAATACGTAATTGTGCGGTAATTTCTTGAGCAAGCTCAGCAGGCACACACTCTAAAACCAATAAACTAGCACCCGCCGCTTGTAATTGCGCGGCATCAGCAATAATTTTAGCCGCTTCAACTGAATCTTTACCTCGCACCTTGTAACTACCCAATTGATTAATCGACTGAGGCAATAAGCCCAGATGTGCACACACTGGCACCCCTAAATTGACTAAAAAAGCGACTACTTCAACATGCGCTCCTTCTAACTTTACCATTTGAGCGCCACCCACTTGCATGAGTTGCGCAGCATTTTCAGCCGCTACAGCAGGTGTGGTATAAGTCATAAAAGGTAAATCAGCGATTACAAAAGCGCGTTTGCGAGCTTGAGTCACACAACGACTATGATAAGTCATATCAGAAATAGTCACGGGTAAAGTCGTATCATGTCCTTGCACCACCATACCTAAAGAATCACCTACCAATATTACATCGACACCTGCAGTATCAATCAAAGCACTAAAGCTTGCATCATAAGCCGTTAAACAGGAGATCTTTTCCCCCTTCTGCTTCATAATCTCCAAGTCATTTATCGTAAGTAATGATGGCGAGTTTTCTGAATTTAAATAAGTCATTTTAGTCCAATCTTCTAAGGCCATCTAAGGGACATTTCGCCACTAGATCAGCTAAAGCTGCTTTATTAGGTATGAATAAATCAGGGGCTATTTCATACAAAGGGTACAAGACGAATGACCTTTCGGCTAAACCACTATGCGGCACTTTTAAATCGGGTAGATCTAGCTCAGTATTACCATAAAGCAAAATATCTAAATCTAAAGTTCTAGCCCCCCAACGCTCACCTTTTCTGACGCGACCTTGCGCATTTTCTATAGCCTGCAAACCTCCCAACAATGCTAAGGGCCCCAAAGAAGTGGTAATAGCCATGACGGCATTGACATAATCCGGCTGATCTTGCGGCCCCATAGGTAAACTATGATACAAACTAGAAAATGCGAGTTCTTTAACTCCGTCAATCTGATTAATTGCCAAACGTGCTGAATTGATTTGTGTAACAGGGGCTTCAAGATTACTACCTAAGCCTATGTAAGCAGTGATAAGCTCACAAGAGAAGTTATTCATAATTATTCCGATTAGTTAACAGATAATAACAAGTATTAAGCCGTTACCTCTAAGCCTCAGTCCCTTGAGAAGTTTTTTTAACACGAGGTCGATAACCTCTTTTTCGAGTAGATTTTCCACCTTCAGCTTTACGAGGCGGTTGCGTCATTTTTCTTTGCTCATTTTCACTAGCTTCTTGATACTTACCCCACCATTCAGCCAATTCCATATCTGCGCCACCTGTTTCTGCGCGTAACACCAAGAAATCATAGCCCGCTCTAAAACGTGGATGACTCATTAATCGACTCGGTTTAGAGCCATAACGCGAATTAAACTTACCCTGTAAACCCCATACCTCGCGCATTGCCATCGTGATATGCCGAGGGAGTGCAGTACTTTTAACCTGCTGAGAAATCACTTCGTTAGCCGCATCTTGGTAAGCCATATATTCAGGCACACCTCGCGCAACCTTTTCTCTGGCTCTTATTTGTACCGGCTCCCATAAAAAAGCCGAAAACAAGAAATAAGCCGTCACCGTTTTGCCATCCGCAATTCTGTTATCAGAATTTTGTAAAGCTTTAATAATTAACTGCCTAGGGAATCCAGCCTCTTCTACCGCCAAACTCTGATCAGTGACCGGAAATAACTCTTTAAAAAGCCCGTAATGTCTGAGCATCTCGAAAGTCTGTAATCCGTACCCAGACAAAAATAACTTAATCACCTCATCATAAAGACGGGCTGATGGAATGCTGGATAACAAATCAGCCACTTTATGCATGGCTTCCGCGCAATTCGCATCGATAGTAAAACCTAATTTAACCGCAAAACGCACTGCGCGTATCATGCGCACAGGATCTTCGCGGAAGCGCGTTTCTGGATCACCAATTAATTTTAACTGCGCAGCTTTATGATCTGCCATGCCGTTTACATAATCGACCACAGAAAAATCTTTAATGTTGTAATAAAGTGCATTAACGGTAAAGTCACGACGCCAGACATCTTCTTCAATAGTGCCATACACATTATCGCGTAATAATCGACCCTCAGTATTGAGTACTTGTTTATCATCGTTACTTGATTCTGCTGCGCCTCTAAAAGTGGCAACTTCAATCACTTCTCTACCAAAATGTACATGAGCCAACCGAAACCGCCGACCAATTAAGCGACAGTTTCTAAAAACTTTTTTAATTTCTTCAGGATCAGCATTGGTGACCACATCAAAATCTTTAGGCTCACGTCCTAACAATAAATCGCGCACACAACCGCCCACAAGATAGGCACTGTAACCTTCTTTCTGCAATTTATAGAGAACTTTCAGCGCATTTTCACTAATTTGAGATCGCGAAATATTGTGTTCAGAGCGCGAATAAACCCTCACTTTATTAGCAACAAACTCGGACTCTTTGTTTGTTGGGCTGATGAGTTTTTTGAAGAATTTTAAAATCGTTTTAACCCTATATATTTAGATTTACTACTCGTAATAACATTTGAGAACATTGTATCCGATAATCCATCTTCTTTTTGTTACATTAGTCTTTTTATTATAGTAAAATCTCGCAACTGATTTTTAGAAAAACGCCGTTTTATACTAAACATGTCCAAAGATCAGGCAACCACTTATTAAATGTCCGCACCACACTATTGCGTAATTAACGGGAATGTATTGTTATGTTCAAAAATATTCTTAATGGCCTCATTGACCATCCTATACTAACCAGCATTTTTGTCGCTGATTTTGGCATTCTTCTATTCCACAGACCGCCATTCTTTTTTTCATTATTGATGTTAGGTGCATTGATGGGGATGTGCATGTATTTTGGTCAAAAACTTTCGTTATTTAAACTTTAATTGACCGAACAAAGCCAACAACCCAATAAACCAGGTATAGACTTACCCGTCTCACCTGGTTTTTTTCGCCGTTTAGCCGCGCAATTCTACGATATAGTCCTACTTATTGCCATTCTATTGGTTGCAAATGGAGTACTCCTCCTGCTTACCGATACTGAAACGCTCAAAACTTACACTTTTCTACATCGAGCCTACTTAATCAGTATTTGCTTTTTATTTTATGCTTGGTTCTGGACGCATGGCGGACAAACTCTGGGACTCCGCGCTTGGAATATCAAAGTATTGACACTCGATCAAAAACCGATAAGTTGGTCTCAGGCATTGTTACGCTTTATAACAGCCATGCTATCTTGGACTGTTTTTTTTGGACTTGGCTTTATTTGGGTTTTATTCAACAAGGAAAAATTAAGTTGGCACGATCGACTATCCAAAACCGCACTATTTTCCATGCCACCCAAAATCAAAAGCAAGCGCTAACAACGTTAAACCCTATAATGACCGCATTATAAAAATATCAACCTCATTTAGATCACTCAATTAAAAACACCATGACTAACCCACTATTAATCAGTTCAGATCTACCTGCGTTTTCTGCGATTAAACCCGAGCACGTTGAACCAGCCATTAGCCAGTTATTAGATGAAGCGCGTAGCGTGGTTAAACAATGTTTAGAATCCACAACTGACTATACGTGGAATAACTTAATTGAACCTATCGAAAATGTAGAAGATAAACTCAATAAAGCCTGGTCACCCGTGAGCCATCTTAACTCTGTCGCCAATAGTAATGAATTACGCACAGCGTATAACGCTTGCCTCCCAAAGTTGAGTGAATATGGCACTGAAATGGGCCAAAACGAAGCGCTATGTAATGCCTATCATGCCATTGCCAAACGTGATGACTTTACCCAACTAGATAAGGCACAACAAAAAATTGTGCAAAATGCCTTAAGAGATTTCAAATTATCCGGGATTGATTTAGATGCCGATAAAAAACACCGCTACAAAGAAATCAGCCAAGAGCTTTCTCGTTTAGCCAGTAATTATGAAGAAAACCTATTAGATGCCACTAATGTCTGGAGCAAACACATTACTGATGTTTCTGAGTTAGCAGGCCTACCCGATTCTGCATTGGCTCAAGCCAAACAAGCTGCCGAACTACAAGAAAAAGACGGCTGGCTGATCACTTTACAATTTCCGTCTTTTCAAGCGGTTATTACCTATGCGGACAACCGTGACTTAAGACGCGAGCACTACGAAGCCTACGTCACTCGCGCTTCTGAACAAGACCCGCACAATCCACAATGGGATAACACCCAAAACATGGAAGATATCTTGGCCTTACGCCATGAAAAAGCCCAGTTACTAGGCTTTAATAACTATGCCGAATTGTCTTTAGCCACCAAAATGGCCGAAAAAACCAGCGATGTCACTCGCTTTCTTGAAGATTTAGCAAAGAAATCTCTCCCTCAAGCTCAAAAAGACTTAGAAGAGTTGCGTGAGTTTGCACAACAAGAACACGGTATTGAAGATTTGCAATCTTGGGACTTAGGCTACTATTCAGAAAAAATGCGTCAGCATTATTACCAGCTTTCCCAAGAAGAAGTGAAAGCCTACTTCCCTGCGACTAAAGTATTACCCGGTCTGTTCGCAGTAGTTGAGAAACTATACGGTTTAAAAATCACCCAAATTACTGACTTTGATACCTGGCATCCTGACGTCAGCTTTTATCAAATAAATGATGCAGCGGGTAATATACGCGGTAAATTCTATTTTGATTTATATGCTCGCGCTAAAAAACGCGGTGGGGCTTGGATGGATGATTGTGTGGGTCGTAAAAAGTCTGACCATAATCTACAAATTCCAGTTGCTTATTTAACCTGCAACTTTACCCCGCCGACCAGTACCGAACCGTCTTTATTAACCCATGATGATGTGACCACCTTATTCCATGAATTTGGGCATGGCTTACAACACATGTTGACGCAAGTTGATCACTTAGGTGTGTCAGGCATTAATGGCGTGGAATGGGATGCGGTTGAATTACCTAGCCAATTCATGGAAAACTGGTGTTGGGAAAAAGATGCCTTAGCGCTCATTTCTGGACATTATCAAACTGGTGAAGTCTTACCTGAAGCATTATTCAATAAAATGCTCGCGGCTAAAAACTTTCAGGCGGGCATGATTATGGTCAGACAACTTGAGTTTAGCTTATTTGATTTCAAGATACACCAAGACTACGACCCAGAAAAAGGCGGTCGTATCTATGAAACCTTACAACAAGTCAGAAGCCAAGTTTCTGTCGTGAAGCCACCTGAATTTAATCGCTTTGCCCATAGCTTCTCGCATATCTTTGCCGGCGGCTATGCGGCAGGCTACTACAGTTATAAATGGGCTGAAGTCTTATCCAGTGATGCCTTTTCCTTATTCGAAGAAAAGGGGATTTTTGACGAAACCACCGGTAAAGCCTTCTTAACTAACATTTTAGAAACCGGTGGCACTGAAGATGCGATGGAATTATTTGTTAAATTCCGGGGTCGTAAACCGACTATAGACGCCTTACTTAGACACAACGGCATTGCGGCATGAAATATAACGACCTGCGCGACTTCATTAAACAACTTGAAAAACAAGGCGAACTAAAACGCATTACCCTGCCTGTCGACCCGTATTTGGAAATGACAGAAATTTGTAATCGCACCCTAAAACAAGGTGGCCCCGCCCTTTTATTTGAGAACCCTACCGGCTATAACATTCCGGTTTTAGGTAATTTGTTTGGGACACCTCGCAGAGTCGCTATGGGTATGGGCGCGGAATCTGTTACTGAATTGCGCGGCATTGGCGAATTATTAGCCACTTTAAAAGAACCCGAGCCACCGAAAGGCATGAAAGACGCATGGGAGAAGTTTCCACTCTATAAACAAGTCTTAAATATGGCACCCAAATTAGTGTCATCACCGCCTTGCCAAGAAATCGTCCGACAAGGGGATGAAATTGATCTTAGCGTGTTCCCCATTCAAACATGCTGGCCAGAAGATGCTGCGCCCTTAATTACTTGGCCACTAGTCATCACCAGAGGCCCGAATAAAGCGAGACAAAATCTCGGCATCTATCGAATGCAAGTCATTGGCAAAAACAAAGTCATTATGCGTTGGTTAGCGCATCGTGGCGGTGCATTAGATTTTAAAGAATTTCAAGCCGCCAACCCAGGCAAACCTTTTCCAGTTTCTGTGGCCTTAGGTGCTGATCCAGCCACTATTTTAGCGGCTGTTACGCCAGTACCCGATTCTTTATCAGAATACGCTTTTGCAGGCTTATTACGCGGCAGTAAAACAGAAGTGGCCAAATCTATTCTTAATGATTTGCAAGTACCCGCCAGTGCAGAAATAGTCTTAGAAGGCTTTATTTACCCGGATGAATTTGCCGCAGAAGGGCCTTATGGTGACCATACCGGCTACTATAATGAAGTCGCCGACTTTCCGGTTTTTACGATTGAAAGAATCACCCAACGCCAAGCGCCCATTTATCACAGTACTTTTACGGGCAGGCCTCCCGATGAACCCGCTATTTTAGGGGTAGCACTCAACGAAGTCTTCGTGCCGATATTACAAAAGCAATTCCCTGAGATTGTAGATTTCTATTTACCACCTGAAGGCTGTTCCTATCGGATGGCGGTCATTAGCATGAAGAAACAATACCCAGGCCATGCAAAACGCGTCATGTTGGGCACTTGGTCTTTTTTACGCCAATTCATGTACACCAAATTTGTCATAGTAGTTGACGATGATGTGAATGTAAGAGATTGGCAAGATGTGATCTGGGCCATGACAACACGCATGGATCCCGCCAGAGATTTAACCCTATTAGAAAACACGCCCATCGATTATTTAGACTTTGCCTCTCCTGTTTCAGGCTTAGGTTCTAAAGTAGGTTTTGATGCCACCAATAAATGGCCTGGCGAAACAAATCGTGAATGGGGTAGAACCATCGTCATGTCCCCTGATGTCATTAAGAAAGTCGATGAAATGTGGGATAAGCTTTTTTAATTAAAGCATTGAGTAACGAACAATACTAAATTCATAAACATAAAAAAGCGCTACTAAGATTGCCTTAGTAACGCTTTTTATTTATCACCCGTATGGGCTTTTACAGAGCATCAATTAAGCTTTTTTGTTACGACGTAAACCTAAAAAGCCCATTATTGCACTACCAAACAACCAGATAGCACCAGGAACTGGCACAGCCGCCACGTTGATATTATCGTAGAATGTACCTGATGGCAATAAGATTTGTGACACACCTGATAGTGAAGTAGGTAATGACACAGTAGCCAATGCTACACCTTGGTTATACGCTAAATCATATAAAGTAGCGCCAGATGCATTTAAAAATAACACATCATTGGGTGGCGGGTTACCAAAAGAGCTATTAGGTAATTGGAAAGAAAATCCACCCAAATCGGTCGCTGAAGCGAAGGTCAATAAAATAGGTGACCAACGCGCATCTAACGCATTAGTTCCACTTGGTGCTGCACCCCAGGCTTGTACTGAAGTATTCTCAGCCGTAGTTAAACCCGAAGTTGTATCTATTTGCCAATGCTCAGAACCTAGAATTGCAATTCCATCAACATCTAAATTAGGCAAGAAAGCCGCATTATTAAAAGTAAGCCCCATTGCTACCGCAATTGGATCAGTATTAGCATCCGAACCAGCCGTGATACTATCAAAATTGATAATATCTGCTTGTGCAGATTGTGCCAGCGTTAAACCAAAAGCTAGCGCAATCAAAGCTGTTGTAGTCTTTAATTGATTAAACATTTATAACATCTCCAAAACGAGGGTGGAACATCCACCCTCTATAGCTATAGACTTAACTTATTTAGTAGTACCGCCTACTACTGACTTCATCACTGCAAAGAAAACATCAGTGTTATCGATAACACCGCCGATTTCACCCGCACCACGACCATAAGCCGTTAATGGAACATCACTACCACTGTGCACAGCTTGAGTGCCAGGCACTTGACCTGTAATAAAGAAACCATCCGCTTGGTTATATGGACGAGTCCCTGTTGAACCACCATCAGCTACGTTATTACGTGGATAAGTACTTAATGGAGCAGTATTGTCACCAGGTTGTTGTGAATCATTACTTGGATAAGGACGTGTACGATAGTCCTCATAACGATCCGCATTTGAACCATAACCAATTAACAATTTATTATCAGGATCCCAAACGGTTGGGAAACCATCAGCCGCTATAGTGTATTTTGGGAAACCCGCAGCAGCATAAGTACCTACCACAGTATTACGTAATGTTGGCTGACCTAAAGTAGCAGTAGCAGAATCTGTTGCTGCACCATTCGTTGCCACTTGAGTAATTAAATTTGCATTTGTTTGAGTAGAAGCACCAATAATAGTCGCACCCGCACACTCATGATCTGCTGTTACATAGATTAAAGTGTCAGGATGTGGAGTTCCCGCGAAATCACCAGTACCATCGACATAATCTTTTGCTTTTTGAACGGCTTTATCAAATTCAACCACGTCCATCATAAAACGTGTGCTGTCCATGTCATGCGCTTGTTTATCGATAGAAGCACCTTCAATCATCAACACGAAACCATTTGGACTGTTAGCATCTAATACTTTTATAGCTTTACCTGCCATGTCATACAACATAGGTTGATCAGGGAAACCATAGTCTTGCACGATAGTAGTTGTTGCTGATGAAGTCGGCAAAGTACCACGACGACCGTCAATTTTATCTTTAGCAATGTTCATATTTGATAATGAGAACAAGCCTAATAATTTAGCAGGTGTACCCGCTGCATTTAATGCAGTGTTGTCAGCGGCATAAGTCCAACCAGCCGTTTGGAAATCAGAAATTAAGTCACGAGTTGTATCACTAGCATTACCTGCTGCAACACCCCAACCTGCTTGTAAATCTAATGGTGCCGCATAATCAGTTGCAGATGTACGAGCTGAGCCATTAAATGTTGCTGAAGTATCTGTAGTGATTGTAGTTGAGTTTGGCAAGAACCATTTACGACCGCCACCTAACAATACCGTTAAATTAGTAGTCGATGCATCATCTAAATATTGATCAACAATACCCGTACCATTACCACGGTTTGAAGTATGAATTGCATTAGCCGCTGGTGTGGCATCAAATACGTCTGCAGTCGTTACGATACCTAATTTTTTACCTTGAGTACGCGCTAAAAACTCAGACATATATTCCATACGTGGGCCATCAAATACAGGAGTCGTATCATCTGGCCATACACCTTCTTGACTAGAGTTAACTTTATTACCTGTTACATAATTAGCCATACCTGGTGCAGAATCGGTCACGATAGTATCTAAAGATGCCGTCATAATCATTGCTGTATTCGTTAAGCTATCCATCGCTAATTTACCATTAGCTTTACCTTGTGAATAACCTTTAGCTACGATACGACCTGCAGTACGATGACTTGCACCCATACCGTCACCCAATAAAATGATGACACTTTTAGCTTTACGACCCGCCTGAGTAATACCCACTACTTCAAAGTTGCCTGTCGCTGTTACCGTAGATGCGTCACTTTGAGTCGCTGTTGCAGTTAAAGTGTGCACACCCGCTACTGCATTAGAGTAAGCACGCACTGTAGCAGCAACTGCATTAGGTACAGTACCCGTAATTGCAGTTGCAGCCACTAACGATGTTTTAACGCCTGAAGCGGGTGCTGCATTAGCAGTACCAACAGAAACACCATCGACAAAAAACTGTACAGATGTAATTGTTTTACCCGTATCAGGTCTTACAGTCGCTTGTAAGTCAAAACGTTGACCTTGGATAAAGCGCGAAATCATTGGCGTAGCAGTGGCTCCACCTGTTGTGAATAATTGACTTGGAGGTGTCAAACGGCTAATAGAAAGTGCACTAGCAACATCAGCACCCGTTAATAGTATGCCAGCAACCGCAAGGGCTAACATATTGTTACGTTTTTTCATGATCATTCCTGTTGTTATATTTTAAAGTAAAAATTAATGCCCAACTCACTAACCACATCCCTATAAATAATATCTCCTGAAACTATGCCGACAACGTATGCTTTAAGCATTAATTGCCGTTTATTTTTTCCGGCGCTATGGCTAAATCATCATCTATTAACAAACGCACATAAGAAATCCGCCCATTAGCCTCTTCTTTACCCCCTAACTCCAAGGTACCTTCTAAATCCCAAAGCCCTGTACGATGAGCTAATACTTTATTAGCATCCTCCTTAGGCATATGCACAAACGCAGTGGCACCGGGCAAGTCATCAGAGGGGCCGTCTTCTTTTTCTGGAATATTGACAGGAACTGAACTCAGCATAAAAAGACCGGGAGTAGGCTCTTCTTCTACCACCATATAGCCTTTTAAGCGCACTCTTTTACCTTTCAAACTCAGTAATTTTTGTGTGGGTTCTAAGCCCATCGGGCCGACTGGAGATTTATAAAAGTCTCTAAAGCTAAGCTCTGTTGCTGCGGGTAATACTGTCTTAACTTGCGTATCATCTTTAATGGCTTGTTCTGCACAGCCCAAAAGTATTATGGACAACACAAATCCACAGAAACTTAATTTTTTAATCATCATTTATAGCTAGCTTTTCCAAAAAAGGTTAATTTCAGTGTTAATCATATAGTCTAAATATTACGAACTTAAGACAGTTTTATGACATTTTGAATACGCTTTGATTACAGGTGCTACCTTAATCATCTCAAATTCTAGAGTAATGAACTATAAATGATGAACTTGTGGCTATAGATGTAAAAGAGAAAAAATATAACGAAATTAATGCAATGCCGATGCTACTTGATCTGCCTGAAATCAAAAGCTGTATAATCAGTATTTATGGTGATGAGATGTCAAACCAATAATGAAAAATAGATTTTTAAAAGCAAGCTGATGAACCTGTCTCAAATCAAAAGGAACAAGATTAAAAAACCTCGCCTAATACTAGGCATAGGGGTACTTTTTGCTGTTGCTAGTGTGGTGTTTACGCAATTAACGTCAAACTCCATGACGGGGTGGACGAGCGGTTTCTTGCATCCTTTACATGGCTCAGATCATTTTCTAGCCATGTTAGCCGTAGGAATATGGGCCGCACAAATACGGGGTTCGGCAATTTGGTTGTTACCGCTCACCTTTGTTGGGGTGATGAGTTTAGGGGGAATTGTCGGCGCAACGGGTTTCTTATTGCCGGGTGCCGAAGCCATTATCTTAGGCTCTTGTATCGCCTTTCTAGTGCTTATCTGTAAAAGGGTACGCTTTAGTCACCCTATAAACGTAGCCATTGTGGCTTTTTTTGCGTTCTTTCATGGCTTTGCTCACGGCCAAGAAATATCTACTTCAGCCAGTTTAATTTCTTACACACTCGGCTTTATGGTAGCCACGCTATTGCTGCATGGCACAGGCATTATCATCGTGCGTTTATTGATCGCTGTATGTGCGCTGTTATTCAGCCATATTGTTTATGCCCAAAGCGGAACGCCACCTGATCAAACAGCCCATTCAGCACAATCAACGGTCATTGAATCAGTTTATGGTGTGGCTAACCAGCGTTATGCTAATAGCCCGCCTTGTTTAGCAGAGCATAAAACCATCAGGTCTCAAACATGCTTTGTACTAAAGCCGCCCCCTCAAAGACTCGATAAATTGCTTGATGAACGTCCATCGTTTGGATTGAGCACACAAAACTTGTATTTACTAGCAACTAGTTTTTTAACTAATGGTGTGGGCGCGACTTCTCCGCCTACAGCCTACTTAATTGTTAGTTTACTCTGCTTATTGTTTGTTACTACGCTTGATCCCATCTCTGTTTTAAAAAATCTCAGATTGCGCTTTGCAATCAAACCCTCATTTTCTGTAGCGCTTCACTTTACATTCTTGGCTCAACTAAACACAGATTACCTGTGTCGTTTAGTTACGTCCAATTCATACACCTTAACTACTTTTATTCAATAATCAGGAGAATACTATGTGCCAACGACCTATCCTTTCAGGACAGCATTTTACTTTTAAGTACAAAACCCCCACTATGCGTAAAGCGGGCTTGTTAATTTTTGCTAGTTTTATAGTGATGGGCTTTAGTGCTAATAATCATGCTGAAGTGATTAACGAAGTACCTATACAGGAAGAAAGTAAGCCAGAAGACACCACACAGTTAAAAATATTGCCCAAGACCTCTAAAGGTACTAAAAAGACTAAAATCAATGACACGGTAGAATTACAGGAAATGGTAGTAACTGGGGATGCGCGTTCTAAAAACTTAATCGGTAAGACGGGTTCTGCCTCCCAAGGTGAAGTGAATCAAGCGCAGTTTCAATATCGCCCGCTTTCAAGAAATGGGGAAGTATTAGAAGTCGTGCCTGGGGTATTGGCAACCCAACACAGTGGCTCAGGCAAGGCTAATCAGTATTTCTTACGCGGTTTTAACCTAGATCACGGCACTGATTTTACGACTTATGTGGATGGCATCCCGATGAATATGCCGACTCACGCACACGGTCAAGGTTATATGGATGTTAATAGCGTGATTCCTGAACTCGTTAAAAACATAGAATATGGCAAAGGCCCGTATTATGCCGAAGTGGGTGACTTTTCTGCGGCAGGATTTTCAAAAATGTTTAGTATGAATACGCTGCCTAATGGGATTGCTAAATTTACAGGAGGTGAATTTGATTATTACCGAACCCTAGTCGCTAACTCTCATAAAGTTGGCGAAGGTGATCTGCTGTATGCAGGTGAATTTAATTTATACAACGGGGTGTGGCAACAACCCGAAGATTCTAAAAAGTTTAACGGCATGTTGCGTTATAGCATCGACAAAGATAACTGGGGGTCATCTATCAATGCCAAAGCCTATAACAATGCCTGGACAGCAACCAATCAAATTGCTCAGGCTTCTGTGGACAACGGCACACTTGGATTGTACGGCACGATGGATCCTACCGATGGCGGAAAAAC
>CAIQNQ010000081.1 GCA_903873165.1 uncultured Methylococcaceae bacterium
CAACCCCTTACCTGTTTTAGCTGTAGGCTGGACCCTTAATTATGAAATGTATTTTTATCTCATTTTTGGTTGTGTTCTTTTTCTACCCAGTAAGTATCAAATTCAAGTTTTGTCGGCATGGATTTCTTTTTCGGTCATATTAGGTTTTTTTTATCATAGTGATAATTTATTATTTAATCAAATAACAAATCAACTATTGATTGAGTTTTTATTAGGTGTTTTAGCGGGAAGACTTTACCTTACAGAAAATTTTTGGTCTGTTACAAAGTCTTTAATCATAATTTCCATTTCCTTTTTTATTATAATTTTCGCGGAACTAGTTGATGTGGGAGAAGAATTTCGATCTTTAATTTACGGGATACCCTGTGCTGGCTTGGTTTCTTCTTTAATTATGCTTGAAGCAAAAAACATTTATAAGTTTGATAATAAATTTCTATTACTAGCAGGTAATATATCTTACTCACTGTATCTTGTGCATCTTATTGTAATTGTTATATATGGTAAGATCGTAATGACCTTTTTATTGTTTGATTATGTTAATGGTTATATCTTGCTTTTTGGTGATTTTATTGTTTGCATTTTGACTGCGATATTGACATATAAATTAATTGAACAACCGTTACATTCAAATGCAACTAAAAGATTAAATACCTTAAAGACATGATACGTCTAGTAAATGAATTATGATAGCTGCACTTAAAAAGTTCGCTTGACCAGTATCATCAATTTATTTAGTGGGTAGACTTATGTGCGTTAAACCTAAACCGTTTAGTTATTCATGCCCTTCCTGTGATTGGAAGAAAACTGTTTTCCCTAAGAGTGATGTTTTGCTACCCGGGGAGCATTATGCTTGTTGCCCTAAATGTGGCTCTAAATCTTTGGATTTAGAAACGCTTAAGGGGGTTACTAAACTTGGATTAGGCTTACTTCAAAAATTGTTTACATGAGGTTACATCATCGAACTAAATTCTAAAAGTAATGTTGCGTACTCAAACTTTTAACCCATTTAATTGTAAGGATATTTAAATGCAATCCAGCACAACGACAACCTTGTTCCCCCAACAACAGCAAGTTTTAAACCAATTACCCGAAATACAGGGATTATTAGAAAAGTACCAGCGTTCTCAAGACGGGTTAACCATTGCGGAAAATAGTACGCGGCATTTCATTGTCCGAGTGCCCTTGATAGGTAAGTTTAGTTCGGGTAAGTCCACCATTTTAAACGCCTTAATTGGCGAAAATATTTTTGCGACTAATGTTGATCCAGAAACGGCAGTCCCTGCAGAGCTAAGTTACAGTGCAGAAGAATCGTTTATTGCCTGTTATCCTGATGGTAAACGCGTTGGGGTCACTCGTGATGAGATCAAAAACAATCAATTAAGTAGCCTGCATCCAAACGGATGGATAGAAGCTAATCTTTCCTCCTCTGAATTGGCAACACTGCCGCATTTACGTTTAGTGGATTTTCCGGGCTGGGGTTCTGGCAATAATAAACACGGTCAGGCTATTGATAATTATAGCCCGCGTAGCTTAGCGTATTGTTTGGTAGTCAGTACTGGTGAAGGTACGTTAAATGAAACTACGCATGTGGCGCTTAATGAACTGAAGTTGCATAACATGCCGGTGATTGTCATCATCAGTAAATGTGATGGAAAGACCGCTACAGAAATTGATTCAGTGACTCAGCAAGTGGGTTCAGAAGTTGAAAAATTATTGGGCACTCCACCTTTAGCCGTTGTAAAAGTATCCGCTAGAAAACATGATTTGGCGGAACTTAAGTCAGCCCTTGCAACCTTAGAACAACAAGCAGAAGCGTTATTTGAGCAAAATGTTGTTAAACCACTAGTGTTGGAATTAAAGGCATTTGCGCAATTTCTGCATATCCTAATCAATAAGGATGACTTGACTAGCGAAGCGATTGCTGCCGAAAGGATCAATAAAGCGCAAGAAATGCAGGACTTTAATAGAAAGCTTGCAGATGATACCCAGCTTCTTGAGGCCAGCTTACCTAAAGTCTTGTCCGCTATTCTCAGGCAAGTACAAGATCGTTTAACCGAACAACTGGATAGCCTGACCAATCAAGCGGAAGCCGGGCAGAATTTGAATAGTTCGATTGAATATATTGTCCGTCTCGCGGTGACTCAAGGTATTAGAGACGAGTTTGACCCCAAAATACAACGTTACTTTGATCAGATCAGCAGTGATTTACCGCAAGACTTGCAATTGGATTTAAGTTTTTCATCTAGTCGTCAAATTAATACCGATGATATTGATAACAATCAGGGTGATAATTTAAAAAAATTAACACTGAGTGGCATTGGTTTTCTGTTAACTAAGCACCCCATTGGGGTAGTGATTATGCCAATATTAATGCCGATTTTAGCTGAACTATTTAATTTATTTAGAAATAAAGCGGATAGAGAAATTGAAGCGGCTCAACGTCGTGAAAGTATTCGTCAAAGTATTTTAGGCAAGATTCCGTACATTGTGAGTAACACGGATGCTGTGTTAAGTCCTTTATTAACGCAGTATGTAGAAAACGCTCAGCGCAGTATTGTCCAAGCGGTCGAAGGTCAAAGAGCGGCTTTAGATGCGGCGTTAATAGAACTGGATGAAAAACTTAAGGAAGGCAAAGCTGCTTATGCCGCCGCACAGCAACAGTATCAAGCTGACCAACAAGTCATTCAAGCAAACATCACTTTATTTGAAAACGTATGATTCCAGAACTAACTTTTGACGAACTAGCAAGTCGCTATAGCCTGTTATGTCGTGCAACCCAAAACCAACCGGACACCGCGAGTACTTTGATCCCAGTTAATGAAGTCTTGGATAAACTGAATAGTTTACTGAAGCAGGATTTGTTAACGCTGGCTAGAGAAGGCAGTCCTGATGATTTTGCCGAGATTTACTTCGCCTTAGAACAGGAACTTGAGCGGTTTCGAGAGTTTTGTGCCTTTCCCACTTTGGCGCAAAAGGTGGTGATTGGCTTTGGCGGTGCGTTTAGTGCCGGCAAGTCTACTTTGATTAACACGCTGTTAGGTGAAAAATTATTGGCCTTTGAAGTCGATCCAACCACCTCATTGCCCACTTACGTTTTACATGGCAGCGAAGACTCACTCTGTGCGCTTAATCTTTTTCATCAACGGGTTGAGTTGTCACATGCAGAGTTTTTAAGCCTTACTCATGATGAACGAATAATATACGGCAGTAGCGTGGCGGGTTTACTGAATGCGGCCTTTATTACCCGAACTAATTTTCCGTGGTCAAATCTCGCCTTGATTGATACCCCGGGTTATTCCAAACCCGATGGTGAATTCTGGAGCGCACGCACCGACGAACAACTCGCTTTAGCGCAACTCAACGCATCTCAAGTAATCGTCTGGGTGATCGCTGCCAAAGCAGGAACCATTTCTGAGGACGACATTAAATTCTTGGCTAAATTGCGCCCAGAAATTCCGCGTTTAGTGGTGGTGAGTCGTGCTGATCAGATCCCAGCTAAAGATATTAGCAGTGTTGTTGAAGGTATTCGTAAAACACTGACAGAACGTAACTTACCCGTCCTAGATGTGATTCCTATTTCGGCCCGTAAAAAGCTAGATTTCCCCATTGAGCCATTGATGACTTATTTTCAGGAATGGAATCAAAAAGGGCAGGAACTTCGGTTTGCCTATAACTTTAAACGTCAGTTCACGCGATATGCGCGGTTTTTGCAAGATCAACAAGCCCATGCCAAGTTACACCTTAACCGGCTTAATAAAATTCTGACTTTGGCAGACAGTCCAGATATTCAACAAGATGCTAAAGAGCTGAAAGATTCTGCCTTGGATGAACTCAATCGTTTAAAAGAGATTGCTGATAAGTTACAAATATTACGCGGTCAATTTTTTATACAATTAAAAGCTATCGGTGATCGAGTCGGTATTCCTTTACCAGAGCCGGATGACATTGATTTACTCGATATTCAGGGTTTTGATCTACTGGGTTTATTGCGTAAAGAACGCGAACAACGTGGGCTTATGAGCAATGACTATCGACAACATTGGCGGGTGTTGACCACTCAGGCAACCCCCAGCAATTTGCCGAATTTATTAAGACGTAACCCGGATTATTTTATGGATTCAAACTCGACCTTGACTCAGGAGTCGGCTGTTCAAGGTGTAACGCAGTTATTACGCCAGCGCTCAGAAACGAGTCCGTTTCAGAATTTGTTGCCTTAGCCCCAGTCGCCAATCTAACTTAAGGTTTAAAGTTAATGACCACCGTACCCTTTAATTTACAACGTTTGTTACGAGAAGTTGATTCGCTTAAAGCGGAGCAATTTCCTTTACCCAGTCATTATGTCGCAGGTTTTGATGAACATACCCGTGAAAGTTATGCGACTTTACTAGCCGCTATGTTGTTGGCGGGTGGTGAAGTGAGTGCTAATGCCAGTCGATTGTTTACGCTATTATTAACGTCTCTAGGGCTTGGCTCGATTCAGGCCTGGTTATTTGAACAAGCGAATCAATTGGATCAAAATCAACTTAAACAGTTTTTACGAATAGCCGAGACTGAAAAATTAGGTCCTTGTTTTGTGTTAGATGCGCTGATTTTGAGTCGTCTTGATACGCCCATCAGTGATGCGCAGAGTTTGCTGTTATCTGAGTTAGTGGCGTTGTTGCAAGTGCCGGAAAAAGAGTTACCCGTTTTATCTTATTTTGCGTCAAAAGTGCTGGGCTTGCCGTTTGACCATGAATTGTCAGAAGATAGTTTAGTGCCTGTTTATTGTGTTCAAGTATGGTCTGAACTGTTGGGTATTTCACCCGCTTTAAAATAATGTATAACACTCATCAAATAAGAAATCCCATGAATACTACCTTAAAACTAGAAATACCTAAATTATTAAGCGATTTGGATGCCTTAAAATTAGAGCGTTTGCCATTGCCTTTGCACTTTGCTAGTCAATGTGATGAGCATGGCCGCGAAACTTACGCGACATTGTTGGCGGCTTTGCTATTGGCTAATGGTGCAGTGAGTGAGAATCAGAGTCGCCTATTCAAAATGTTATTATCCTCTCTGCAATTAGGTCAAATACAGGCACGGCTGTATGAACAAGCTCAGGCACTGAATCAAGATAAATTGCGTGAGTTCTTTCGAGTGGTTGATAACCATCGACTGGCGCATAGTTTTTTTATGGATGCCTTGGTGTTATGCCGTTTGGATCATCCACTGGTAGAAGCACAGCATCAAATACTGTCTGAATTAGTTGATTTGCTGTATCTACCAGAAAAGGATGTTCCGCTTATTGCTAATCTGGCGGCAGTTGTTTTAGGTTTGCCCTGTGATGCTGATTTTTCTGAGGACTTTGACTATACACCTTACTGTGTTTGGGAAGAGTTCTTATACCGAACGCTAACCGTTGAACAGTTAAACAAAGGTGTGCCGGATGGACGTTGGCAAGTGACTGAGCCTTTACAGTTAACGAGTGGCTGGACGTTGGAAAATGTGACCTTACGCTTTTTTGAAAGAGGGAATATACAAACGAAGGGTCAAGGTATTATCGATATTCGAAACTGTCATTTAGACAAGCCGGTTTTGCAGTTCGAAGGCGCCTTGTCATTTGTTATGGCTGAATCAACTATTAGTGGCAACTATCGCCTCGAAGATAAAATAACAGCTCTGTCGTTTAAATCAGCTACAAAAGCTGTATTTAATAATGTTGTCATTTCAACCTATCAAGCCCGTTCAATCTTATTATTAGATACCGTACTTTGGCTTAATAAATGTCAATTTAATGACTGTGGTAACGAAAAACTCAATGGTGGAGGGATCGCCTTTAAGTACTCTCTGACCAGAGATGACAAAGTTTCACCTATTGAGATAGCGAATAGTCATTTCAGTGATTGTGTTGCACGATTGGGTGGGGCGATTCGTCTGGACAATTTGAGTCACAAAAATATGATTGTCAATACCGGTTTTGAGAATTGTACCGCCGTTGCTTATAAGTATGCCGATGATGAGCTGGCAGGGTTTGGTGGTGCTATTTTTTCTGATATTACAGATAGAGAGTTTAATTTTTTTGGAGATGGATGTTCTTTGATAAAGTCTACATTGAACTTGGGAACCATAATTTCTCAGCAACAGCAACAGCAACAGCAGCAGCAGCAACAGCAACAGCTACAGGAACAGCAAGGAAAACAATATATAATGGTATCCAAGCATTTATTATTAGCACAGATACTGGATAAATATGAATTTAGGATTTTTTTAAGAGGTGGACTTAATACTAGCGGTAAATTAACTTCTGAATGGGCATTTTTCGTGGATAAACCACATGCAGGTCAAGACATTCGATATCTGTTTGGTACAAACATTAAAGGCATTGATGAAGAATCATGGTGGCAGGACTATTAGGTAAGACGCAATAATAAAACTCCATTTATGTTGGAGTAAAACAGCTTTAGCTGTTTTTACAGGTAATAGCTGAAGCTATTACACTCCTGTTTTTTTAACAACTTGTGTTTTATTTAACTATTTTATTTATTGCGAGTTACCTTAATACATTGATCATTCTAAATACCTTAGCTCTCAACTTAAACCTATAGAACCCCATGACCACTAACAACATTAAAATCCAGACTTTTTCCACTTTACTCGATAACCTATGTGCCGATTTAATCAGTTGGCAAAATACCTATTTAATTCAGCAAGAACCCACTATCAAAACCACTGAAACGAACCAACATAATCGTCCTTTTCATCAAGAAATAGCGAATCTTATCGAGTTGAAAAATGATTTTTCTGTACGAAAAGCCCATTATGAAAAAGAAGGTCAGCAATTAAGTATTGGCATTATGGGGCAGGTTAAAGCGGGTAAAAGTAGTTTTTTAAATGCCTTGTTATTTGATGGTCAAGCAGTTCTGCCGGTCGCGGCAACGCCTAAAACAGCCAATCTAACTCGTATCACCTATGGTGAAACACCTCTTTTAAAAGTGAGCTACTACACTCCTGAAGATTGGGCGGATATAGAAATTAAAGCCGCCAGTGCGGGTCAGCATGTTGAAGCCCGCATTGCAAAAGAGCTGGTAAATATGGCAGCAGAAGGCGTGGCAAAACATGGTATTCATATTGCGGAAACACTGGCTAAAGGCACTGATGAAATTCCTGCTGAGGATGTAGCGGGTTTAATGGGTTTGTTGAATCAATATGCCGGTGAAGATGGGCAATATACCGCGCTGGTTAAAGCGACTGAATTATATTTACCGCATGAAGAGCTTAAAGGCTTTGAGGTGGTGGATACGCCAGGCATGAATGATCCTGTCATCAGTCGTACCCATAAGACCCGAGAGTATATGGCTAAATGTGATGTGGTGTTTTTTCTGTCACGTTGCAGTCAATTTTTGGATCAGTCCGATATGGATTTACTCGCCTTGCAACTCCCAACTAAAGGCGTTAAGCGCATGGTGTTGGTGGCGGGTCAGTTTGATTCAGCTATTTTAGATGATGGTTTTGGTCGTGATTCCTTAGTCGAAACAGAAGTCAATTTAAAAACCCGTTTGGGTCGACGCGCTAAAGACGAAATAGGCAAATTGGCTCAGACTCAACAAAACAGAGGTGAGGAGTATGCCGAGTTGGCTAAATTACTGAGCGCGTGTGCGACGCCTATTTTTGCCAGTACCTTTGCGCATAGTTTTGCGACCTATCCACCCGAACGTTGGGGGGAAAGTCTAGAGCATGTGTTTGGTGAGTTTGAGGCTTTAGCCCAAGATTCATGGGGTGGTACGCCAATATCTCAACAAGACTGGTTAAGGTTAGGTAATTTTGAGGCCTTAAGAGCCGCTTATCAAACGGCGCGTGCAGATAAGGAAACTTTGTTAGCAGAACAACTGGCGGGTTTGTTGCCAGAAGCACAGCGCAATGTTCAAGATGCGGTAACGACACTGGTTGAGCGGGTAAAAGAAAGAGCGTTGCAATTACGCACGGGGGATATTAATGCGCTTGTTCAACAGCAAAGTCTTTGCGAACAACGCATTCAAAGTATTTCTGCTCGATTGGCTGATGTGTTAAATAAATACCGGGATATTGCAGAGGATGAACGCCGTAAATTGGTAGTTGATTTACAAAGGTGTATTGCGGAATATTCGTCTGTTAAAGCACGTATGGGTACAAAA
>CAIQNQ010000082.1 GCA_903873165.1 uncultured Methylococcaceae bacterium
TCAAAAAAACTTGATTTTTAAATCTTTTATTACCCAAGAAATAACCAAAAAAATTGATCTGGTAGCACACCTTGTTGAAAATTCACATAAAGATATTGTACTTTTAGGCCCAGAAGGTGTTGGTAAATCTACATTAATATCAATTTTACTGAAGCAGAAAAAAGACTATTGGTTTAATTTCATTCTTCCAGCAACCATAAACTTAACTTACGAAATTATTGTTGACAAAATCAATCATTATAAAAATAAAGCATTATTTGATAAACGTGTTAAACATCATGTTCTTATTATAGATGATGCTAATAATCTGCAAGCAGGAATTATTAATTCTATACTGAATCATGCCCAAGATTTTCTTAATTTTAAGGTTATATTATTATTCACAAATGAAGAATATGAACTTAAAACCGTATCAGATGCTTTATTAAAAGATTGTTATTTAATTGAAATATCACCCCTAACAAAAAACCAATGTGCAGATTTCTTACAATTTTTAGACCCACACACCCCTTCTGCATTTTTAGAATACGAAGATAATAAAATTGAAGAAATATATGCAGAAACACAAGGCTTACCCGGAAGAATAGTGCAACTATTACCAAGAACCCTGCACTTACAAGAAACAAACAGAACCTTATTTTTTTTAATGACTGCGATCATAACATTGGTGATTTTGGCGTTAACTATCCAATGGGATACCGATCCAAACATTAAAAATGAACTAACCAATTTAAGATCAATCATCGATAAAATGCTGCAATACTTTCATTAAATCTATTGTTTTCTTGATAAATCGACATACTATTTAAATAACTACAAATACCCATCATCATGACAGCTTTAAAAAACGACATATTTCTAAGAGCGCTATTAAAACAACCCATTGATCGCACTCCTGTTTGGATGATGAGACAAGCTGGACGCTATTTACCTGAATATCGTCAAGTCAGAGAACACGCGGGGAGTTTTCTGGATTTGTGCACTAATCCAGAGTTAGCCTGTGAGGTAACTTTACAACCCCTAAGGCGCTTTAAATTTGATGCCGCCATCTTATTCTCGGATATTTTAACGATTCCTGATGCTATGGGGTTAGGATTATATTTTACCGAAGGTGAAGGTCCAAAGTTTAAATCCCCCATAAAAGCAGCTGCAGACATCAATAAACTATCCATTCCTGATCCTCATTCAGAATTAAAATATGTTATTGACGCGGTAAGTCTCATCAGAAAATCGTTAGAGGGATCTGTTCCTCTTATTGGCTTTTCAGGAAGTCCTTGGACTTTAGCCACTTACATGGTTGAAGGCGGCAGCAGTAAAAGCTTTCAAAAAGTGAAAGGCTTGATGTTTGACCAACCAATATTGATGCACACTTTATTAGATAAACTTGCCCAATCCGTAGCTTTATACCTCAATGCTCAAATTGCGGCGGGTGCACAAGCTGTTATGGTATTCGATACCTGGGGTGGTATGTTAAGTACTGAAGACTACCATGAGTTTTCACTTTTTTATGCAAAACAAGTTAAATCTCTATTAACAGACGGACCTAATGGCGAAAAGATTCCTAGTATATTTTTCACTAAAGGGGGTGGACTTTGGTTAGAAGCTATGGCCGATTCTGGTTATGATGCTTTAGGTTTAGATTGGCAAACTGATCTGCATAATGCACGTAAGCGAGTCGGAGATAAAGTCGCTTTACAAGGCAATATGGACCCAGTAACACTCTATGCCAGTCCAGAAGTCATCACAGAAAAAGTAAAAGTGGTCTTAGAAAAATATGGCAAAGGCTCTGGGCATGTATTTAACTTAGGACATGGCATACTGCCAGATATAAATCCTGAACATGTAAAAGCCATGGTGGATGCTGTGCATGCTTTCAGCCCAGAGTATCATAAAATATAATCGTTAACTATTTATCGCGTGCTTATAAACACGCGATTTATCTAGCAAAGACTCTTATAATTCACCAATACCTCTATAAGCGCCCGAAAAATACAATAATGGCTCCCCTTCTCGACTAATACTGTCTTGGATTTCACCAATCATTATCCAATGCGTACCCACTAATACCTTATTAACCAGCTTACAATCTAAAGACACAATACTGTCATTTAAAAAGGGACTACCACTTGCACTCACTGTCCAAGAGGTACTTTCAAAACGTTCTTGTTGACTTGCACCGCCGGCAAATTCATTTGAAGTAGTCTGTTGATCAGCTCGTAAAATGTTCACTGCAAAACTTTGACTTTCTTCAATACCTTTAACGGTATCTGCACTTTGATTTAAACAAACTAAAATTTGTGGTGGATTAGCTGAAACACTTGAAAAAGCCGTAACCGTCATCCCCTGTAAGCCATATTTTTCTGAATTTGTAGTCACTACTGTGACACCAGTAGCCCAAAGTTGCAGGGCTTTCTTAAAATCATCTACGCTAATTGCCATGTTCATCTCCAATATTATAGTTTGGCTAAAGAAAATTTTATAATCTGTGCATCTTACCTGAAGCCCGAGTATTTTAAAAACTAAGTCTCAGATTGCAAGGCCGCACGGACACAACGCAAAAGCCCATAACTGTATTGCCCGTCTAGTTGCTCATAGACGGGCTTTAACGCATTCTGCTGGTCTTCTGGTAAACCAAGAATAACAGCTTGTATTGTTCTAAGCTCGACCTCTGGTAAATTTAGTACTTCGTTTAGCTTTAGTACTCCTTGTTCTAGGCCATGTGCTAAATGAGTATAGATAGTATCTTCTTTAAGCTCACGCTTTAGAGCAACTTGTTGAACATTAAAGCCTAATCTAAATAATTCTATTGATTCACTGACCGTATCTGGAGTTTTATACTCAGCCGTATGCGCCAAAATGACCGCCAAAAACTGCTCACCATATAATTCTAATTTACGCACCCCCACACCAGACAATAGTGCCATTTGCGCTAAAGTAGTAGGTTTTTCAGCAACCATCGCCATTAAAGTAGCGTCATTAAAAATAATATAAGGTGGTACATCTTGATCATCCGCAATACTTCGGCGTTTAGATCTTAAAGCCTCCCATAAATCCCCAGGTGATTGACGGTTCATAGTAGGCTTATTCAAGCCCTTTCGACCGGCTTTAGATTTTTCAAATTTAATATCTTTACGCAGAATGAGTTGTTGTTCACCTCTTAAAATAGGTCGACAGGCATCATTTAATTGCAAAACGCCAAAATGTTCAAAATTTACAGTGACTAAATTACGGGCGACTAACTGTCTAAATACCGATGACCATTGCTGTTCATCTAAATCTTTACCGATACCAAAGGTTGATATTTTATCGTGAGCGGCATTTACAATTCGTTCTGTGGCTTTGCCTAATAGTACGTCAATTAAATAGCCCACTCCATAACGCTGACCCGTACGATAAATACACGATAAGGCTTGCTGGGCTACTAAAGTACCGTCCCACGTTTCTACGGTTTCTAAACAGGTATCACAATTGTTACAAGGTTGCAGGAGTTGATCACCAAAATAGCTTAATAAACCTTGGCGACGACAATGTACTTGCTCACACAACGCCAGCATTGCATCTAATTTATGTAATTCTAAACGCTTGTGCGTTTCATCTGCGGGTGAATCGGCTAACATACGCCGTAAAGTGATAACATCTTGTAAGCCATAAGCCATCCAAGCATTAGCTGGTAAACCATCCCGCCCTGCTCTGCCAGTTTCTTGATAATAGGCTTCTACACTTTTGGGTAAATCTAAATGCGCCACAAAGCGCACATTGGGCTTATCAATCCCCATACCAAAAGCAATTGTAGCGACAATAACCAAGCCTTCAGCCATTAAAAATTGGTGTTGATGGGCACTGCGTAAGTCATTAGACATACCGGCATGGTAGGCTAAAGCATTAATCCCTTTACCTCTGAGATACTCTGCGGTTTCATCAACTTTTTTACGTGATAAACAATACACAATCCCAGAGTCCCCCTTATGCTCAGCATTGATAAAGTCAATTAACTGCAATCGGGCATTTTGTTTTAACACAATACGATAGCGTATATTAGGTCGATCAAAACTACTGATATATAAAGGCGCATCCTGTAAATTTAAACGCTGAATAATCTCAACGCGCGTTTTTTCATCCGCTGTGGCGGTTAAAGCAATGCGAGGTATCGTGGGAAATTGCTCATGTAACAACGACAATTGCAAATAATCAGCCCGAAAATCATGTCCCCATTGCGAGACACAATGCGCCTCATCAATGGCAAATAAAGCAATCGTTAAACGTTTAAAAAGACTTAAAGTGCGTTCTGAGGTTAAGCGTTCTGGAGCGATGTAGAGTAAATCCAATTCTTGATTAAGCAACTGACGTTCAATAATACGCACTTGCTCCAAACTTAAAGTGGAATTTAAAAACGCGGCTTTAACCCCTAATTGCAATAAAGCATTTACTTGATCTTGCATCAAGGCGATTAAGGGCGAAATCACAATACCCACCCCAGGTCTTATTAAAGCAGGAATTTGATAACAGAGAGATTTTCCACCCCCAGTTGGCATTAATACTAAAGCATCGTGCCCAGCAATGACGGATTCTATAACAGTTTGTTGCTGACCTCTAAATTGATCATAGCCAAATACAGTCTTTAAAACCTCAAGTGCTTGCTGCATTATAGTGCTTTGCATACGACGATATTATTTCTTCAATCTACTAAACCCATTATAATAGGCAAATTATACAGGACAGCAGGGAATAAACGCCTACTCAATGACCTATTTTACCAATTCACCTCCTACTCGACTCCAACAATTACTTGATAACGACCAGCAACAATTTTTATGTGGTGGCTTAAAAGGTATTGAAAAAGAAAGTCTACGTTTAGGAAAAAATGGCTTAATTGCGCAAACACCGCATCCCATTATTTTAGGGTCTGCATTAACACATCCTAGCATTACCACTGATTACTCAGAAGCACTTATTGAACTCATTACACCTGCCTTTTCTGATATTACCAAAACGTTAGATTATCTAAGTAATATTCATCAATTTGTCTATGCCAACTTAGACGATGAAATATTATTAAGTGCCAGTATGCCTTGCGGTATTGATGGCGATTTAAGCATTCCTATTGCAACTTACGGCAATTCAAATATTGGTCGCATGAAGCATGTTTACAGGCATGGATTATGGCATCGTTACGGCAGAACCATGCAAGCCATTGCTGGTATACATTTTAATTATTCAGTCCCTGAACAATTATGGCCGACCCTACATGCACTCGAAGGTAGCACACAATCCATTGATGAATTTAGAGCCGCTGCTTATTTTGGTTTAATAAGAAACTTCCAAAAGATTGGTTGGTTGATTCTCTATTTGTTTGGCGCTTCACCTGCCATCTGTAAAAATTTCTTTAAAAGTCGTCCAGAATTAATGGCCCAATTTGAAGAGTTTGATGCAGGCACACTCTATCATCCGTATGCTACCTCTTTACGGATGAGTGATATTGGCTATAAAAGTAAGAACCAAGCGAATTTAGAAATCGATTACAACTCCCTGACGGGGTATGTGGATAGCTTAACGCAAGCTATTAGTACGCCTTATCCTGAATATGAAAAACTAGGCGTGATTGTCAACGATGAGTATCAACAACTTAACGCCAATATCTTACAAATAGAAAATGAATTCTACAGTACGATGCGCCCCAAACAGATTATCAACTCTGGGGAAAAGCCAACTATCGCTCTTAAAAAACGCGGTGTGCGTTATGTTGAAATGCGTTCATTGGATTTAGATTTATTTAACCCTATTGGCATTGATGTTGATAAGGCGCGTTTTATCGAAGCTTTATTGTTAAGCTGTTTGCTTAATAATAGCCCAGAAAACACTGATTTTGATCAGCAAATTAACAACGCCAATCAATTAGCTGTTGCTAATCAAGGTAGAAAACCTCACCTAAAGTTGCATAAAGCTGAACAAACTATTCCATTAACTGAATGGGCGATGGAAATTTTAGAGTCTATGCAAACTGTCTGTGAGATTCTTGATCAAGCCGATATTAATAAGCCCTATAGCGCTGCCTTAGCAAAACAAAAGACGGTGGTTAATAATCCAAATTTAACCCCATCAGCAATACTACTTGCTCATATGACTAAGAACCAACAACCCTATAGTTGTTTTGCTTTAAATACCTCACGTGAGCACGCGCAATCCATTATAAACCAGACTTTAGATAGCGCTGTGCACCAAGACTTTACCGAGATGGCGAGTAAATCCATTGCCAAACAGCAAGAAATTGAGCAAAAACCCCAGGTTCCATTTGAACAATTTTTGCAAGACTATTTCTCCCAAACATAAGCCCAGACTACTGCTATGACTACCCATAACATCGACACATTACAAACTGAATTAGCCAACAAAAATCCTAGAACTATTCTTAAGAGTGCTTTAGAACACTATGAAAATATAGCTATTTCTTTTAGTGGTGCTGAAGATGTAGTTCTCATAGATATGGCCACAAAAATTCGTAAAGACATCAAAGTATTTTCTTTAGATACCGGTCGCTTACATCCAGAAACTTATCGTTTCATTGATACCGTCCGTCAACACTACAACATTGAGATTGAGTTACTAAGTCCAGATAGAAAGTTATTAGACCCGTTTGTCGCTAGTAAAGGTCTATTTAGCTTTTATAATGATGGACATCAAGAATGCTGCGGCATTCGTAAAGTAGAACCCTTAGCGCGTAAATTAGCGACTTTAGATGCCTGGTTAACGGGCCAACGTAAAGATCAAAGTTTAGACACTCGCCAAGACATTCCAGAAGTTCAAGTGGATACCGCATTCTCAACCACTGAGAAAACGTTAATTAAATTCAACCCACTACTTAACTGGTCATCTAGTCAGGTTTGGGACTATATTGAAGCACACCAGGTCCCCTATAACCACTTACATCAACAGGGCTTTATTAGTATCGGTTGCGAACCCTGCACTCGCGCGATATTGCCGAATCAACATGAACGCGTGGGACGTTGGTGGTGGGAAGCAGGTGGCAAAAAAGAATGTGGCTTACACGCGAGTAATATCAAGAAATAGAAATATACTTTTCTAATCTTAATTACGCGCAATATTGTTCACCCAGTTCAACACTAAAACTTTCTGGCTCCAAGCCTTGTTGAAATCGCCACCAGATGGCTTCATAAGCTTTTTCAATATGAAAACAAAATCGCTGTGTATCAAACAATGAATAAAACGGGCGATTTTGAGTTAATTTTGCTCTTATCGCCGCTAATAAATCGGGTTGAGTTGCCAATTTAAGTGCCAATGCCTCATAACTGTTTAAATCTTTAGTCACTAACTCAGGTAAACCAATAGCGTTTAATAAACTTCCAGCCATACGAGCAGCGAAGGCTTCACCTGCACAGGTAATTATTGGCAAACCCACCCACAAAGCATCACTCGCCGTCGTACCTGCATTAAAAGGCAGTGTATCTAGGCATAAATCAGCTAACTGATACCTCGCTAAATATTCTTGATAAGTGACTTTATTGGCAAAGATTAAACGCTCAGGATCAATACCCGCAATAACTGCGAACTGTTTTTGATTCTTCTCCACCAAGGCATTATCCGCAAACAACCATAAAACACTGTGCGGTACCGCCTTTAACAAACGCAGCCAGATAGTAAACATTTCTGGCGTGACTTTATAACTATTATTAAAAGAACAAAAAACAAAGCTACTCTCTGACAAACCATAATTTACCCGCTTTAAATCACCTTTAGGCATAAAACGTTTGCTATCATTAACTTGAAAACAATCTGGCAAATACACTACTTTTTCGGTATAAAACGACTGGTGTTCATGAGGAATGACAAACTCATCAGCAATAATATAATCAAGGGCATTTAACCCGGTCGTACCTGGATAGCCCAAATAATTAATCTGAATAGGTGCGGGTCGATAAGCAAATAATGAGCTACGACTATTAGCGGTATGTCCCATTAAATCAATGGCAATACCAATATGTAGTGTATAGATTAACTCAGCCACTTCGGCATCACTTTTATCATTGACATCAATGAACTGATCAAAAGCCTGTTTTACTCTAATACTAAGACTGCTCTCGGTACCCGGCCTTAAAGAAATTGCGATCACTTCAAAGCGTTCTCTATCATGTCGCTCAAACAGCTCCACCATTAAAACAGACACCGCATGATCACGAAAATCGGCTGATACATAGGCCAACTTTATTTTTCTAGGGGAATTGTCACCACAAGAATGCGTATATTTAGGAATTTGTTGATAATATGCCCCTACAAAATCTTCTGCACAACGCTGTTGTAATAAGGCAGAATCAGATACAGCTAAAAATGATAAGGGTTTATAACCTTCAGTGCCTGATTCAATAGTGCTTATCACTTGGTCTTTATGAATCGCATAATCTGTCCAATCACAACAATATTGTCGGATATAAAACAAACTACCTAAGGCATCCCTGTTGTCAGGTTGATACATCAAAGCAAGTTGATAATGTACAATAGCCTCAGCTACTCTTTTTTGATTTGCTAATACTTCCGCGATATTATGATGCGTTTTAGCTGAATTGGGCTGTAAATCCAGCGATTTTTTATAACTCAATAAGGCTTTATCATAGCGAGTAAGTTTTTTTAAAATTGTCCCAAGATTATTATAAAAATCTGGATTATTATCATTCAATCCAATAGCCTGCTGATAAAAACTGATAGCTAACTCTAACTTATACTCAGCTTGATAGACATTGCCTATATTACTATAAGCCTCTGCATAATCGGGTTTTAAAGCTATAGATTTGTATAAATATTCTAAAGCTAAAGAATATTCATGAGTGTCTAAATAGGCCACTCCTAAATTATTATAAGCTTCTGCATAATTAGGATTTAAGGCAATAGACTGTTGATAAGCCTTAATAGCGGCTGAATAGTTTTTTTGTTCTCTCAAAATATTTGCCAAATTATTGTACATAGCATAATCAGGACTAATACTGATGGCCTTTTCAATTAACGCTAAGCCTAATGTCGTGCGATTAGATTGATGATAAATCAAGCCTAATAAATGTAATGCGTCTACATGGTTAGCTTGCTGAGCTAAGACCTGTTGATATAAGGCTTCTGCCTGACTTAATTGACCGCCTTGATGATTTTGAAAAGCCGAATTAAAAATAAGTTTAATTTGTTCAGCAGTATCAATAACGGGTATATTTTTTACATTACCTAGCTTATGAAAACAACAGTGTTTATATTTTTTTAAACTGCCACAAGGACAAGGCTCATTACGGCCTATTTTCTTAGAAGACATCAACTCACTTAACAGATAAACATAGGCATTTAAAAATTACCCAATATCATGCCATAATATGAAATATTAATATTCACTGTTATTCATTTAATACTCTTTATGGCTCAATATATATATTCAATGAATCGGGTTGGCAAAATTGTGCCGCCCAAGAAATACATCCTTAAAAACATATCTTTATCGTTCTTCCCAGGCGCTAAAATTGGTGTACTTGGTTTAAATGGCTCGGGTAAATCTACCCTGCTTAGAATTATGGCGGGTATTGATAAAGAAATTGAAGGTGAAGCAATTCCACTAAAAGGTATCAATATCGGTTATTTAGCCCAAGA
>CAIQNQ010000083.1 GCA_903873165.1 uncultured Methylococcaceae bacterium
AAATCTAGGACAGGTTGATTTAATTCGTAATGAAGGGACTACGGCGAGTGTCGGTGTATTGACAATAGAAGAAGGAGCGCATTTAAAAGCGAGTGGGTCTATGTTGCTGGATGCTACTAAAAATACGGTTTCTAAAGGTAGTATCGATATGCAAGGTGGATCTTTAGCATTGGATGCTAGTGTTATCAGTTTGGGAGCTGCACCTAGCAATACCCAAGGTCTAGTGTTGGCAAATACCCAGTTTAATTTGGATGAATTACGTTTAAATAGTAGCAGTGCCTTGAATATCTATGGTTCTATTGATTTAAAAACGACAAATTTAGTGATTTCTACTGCGGCTATTAATGGTTTTAACAATGCAGATGGTACAGAGGGAAAAGCGAATATTTCTGCTAATACCATTAAGTTATCTAACTTGGGGGCTAGCACCACTCAAAAAGGGAGTGGTACGGGTGAGTTGAATTTAACATCTAGTGCTGAAATTTTATTAGGCAGTGGACAATATAGTATTAGCGGCTTTAAACAGGTCAATATGTCGGCGATTCAAGCTATTAAGGGGTTGGGACAAACCATTGAGTCCGTCACTGGTAATAGTTCAATTGCTGCGCCGGGTGTGTTGAGTGTAGCGGCTGATTTAGCATTAACAGCCGCTTATTTTGGTGGTGATAGTGCTTCCACTACAAGTATTAATGCGGCTGGTTATAATGTGGTGATGAGTTCACCTAACACGAGCTATGTAGCGGATCCTAAGGCGGGATTAGGCAGTAAATGGACAGTGATAGGCGATAGTATTAACTCGAGTGCAAAATTTGATCTACCCTCGGGTATCTTAAGTTTAACGGCTCTGCAACAAGATTTAAATTTAGGTATAAAACAGAAAGACAGTAATGGACTCGGTGTGGTTTTGGGTAGTTATATTGATTTATCAGGACGTAGTATTGATTTTTCAGGAACCACTAAATCTTCTCCAGGTGGTTCCTTAGTGCTGGTCGCAAATAAAGGAAATGTTAATTTACCCAGTGTTTCAAGTATCAATTTGGCGGGTCCTCATTCAGTTAATGGTGCTAAGCAATTAAGTAACAATGGTTCTTTAGCCGTAAGTGCTGTAAATGGCCAATTTAATTGGCAAGGCTCAATAGATGCTAAAGGCGGAACAATACCATCGGCTGATTTTTCTCAAGCTAGTTTGCAATTGGATGTTAAAAATCTAGGTGATTTTTCATTATTGAATAAGCAAATAGCTGCAGCAGGCTTTACTGAAAATTTGACACTAGAGCAGCAAGGAGCTGGCGATTTATCAATAGCGGCATCTGATATTGTGAAAGCTCAGCAAATTAATTTAGCGGTTGATCAAGGAGTAGTAAGCATTGCGGGTAAACTGGATGCTTCAGGCAATAAGGCTGGTAACGTTAGCATTTATGGTAGAAACGGTATTACTTTAGCAGGAAATGGGCAAATAGTTGCCAATACTACGCTCGCGGGTGCTGCTGGAGGGAGTGTGACCTTGGATACGGTACATAGAGATGATACGGGCAGTGGTTTGCTTAATTTATCAGGTGGATTAATTGATGTGTCGGGTGGAGCGCAGGGTTTTGCTGGTGCGGCACACATACGTACAGGTAGAAATGATGCGAATCATATTAATATCTCTACAATTAACTCAAAAATACTAGGTTCTGATTCCTTAAAAACCTCCGTAGAAGCCACTCGTGTTTACAATAATCAAACAGTTATTGATGCCGCTTTGATTAATACCTTGAGCCAGGATACTCAAACTTTTATGAACACTCATCCGTCGCTCGTTAATAATTCTGGGGCGGCTGTCAGTATTTTACCGGGTATAGAAATACGCAGCCATACTGATTTGAACTTAGCTAATGCTTGGGATTTGATGACCTGGCGGTATGCGGATGCTTCCGGTAATAATACGTTGCCAGGTTTTTTGACTTTAAGAGCTGCGGGTAATTTGAATGTTAATGCCAGTTTATCTGACGCTGTGGCGACTTCAAGTTTGGGCGGTAAGGTTTATCAAGATTTGATTCAAGCGGGGCAATCTTGGAGCTACAATTTGTTAGCGGGTGACAATGTTAATTTAGCAGCGTCTTATAGCGCAACTAATCCTCTATCGCCTTCAGATACTATTGATACTCAGGTCGTTGTAAGAACTGGAACGGGCAATATTAATGTTAATGCTGGAAAGGACGTTGTTTTTAATCAAAGTACTTCAGCGAGTCTTGATAGTTCAAATAACGCTTCGGCCATTTATACTGTGGGGACAACGGGTTATGGAGATTTAAAGCAAGAGGACAAATTAGTGGGTGGGTTTTTATTAGCACAATACCCCAATCATGGTGGAGCTGTTAGTTTATCAGCAGAAGGAAATATAGTTGGCGTACAAACAGGCCAGCAGATAACCGATTGGCAAATTAGATTAGGAAATGCTGCAAATCCAACATCATGGGGTATTAATATCAGTAGTGCAGATATCAGTATTAGGCCTGTTAGTGTTGATGGAAATCTAATTTATCCTAAAGGCACTAGAAACTTTAATCAGAATGTCGGGGCTTTAGGCGGCGGTGATGTAACGGTTGTGGCTGGTGGGGATGTTAATAATTTATCAGTGATGATTCCTACTTCCTTTATGCCGGGTGATTCTTTAACTTCACCTACGGGTAGCGGTGGCGATTTAACGGTAACAGCAGGCAATAATATTGTTGGAGGCGAGTTCTATACCGGCTTAGGGGCAGCAAATTTAGTCGCTGGCGGGGGAATTACGCAAAGCCCTATTAATAATACCAATGAAATGATCGGCGTTATTCTTGATGTCGGTAATGCCAATTTTAATTTGCAAGCAAGGCAAGATATTAACTTGGCGGCTGTGATTAATCCCACCATCATTAAACAAAATCCTAAGACTACCCAGAAGTTTAAATCACCGGATGCTAGGTTTTTTACTTATGGTGCTAATAGCGCGATTAATTTAGAGTCTATTGCAGGTAACTTGGTTTTGCAGAATAGTTATCAAGCCGTACAAACCTTAAAAAATATATCAACTTCTTATGGTACTGGTTTTGAATATACCGTATATCCAGGAATATTGAATGCAGCCGCTTTGGCAGGTGATATCCGTATTGATAATGCTATGACCTTATTCCCTTCTGCAGCAGGGCAATTGCAATTATTAGCCAATAATAATATTGGTATTGATGCCTCTGCTATTACAAATCAGAGAGTTGCTATTAGTATGTCAGATACTGATCCGGCTTTATTGCCTAGTGTGCAAAATCCTGTTAGCTCTCTTGAAGGAAATTATGGTAGTGGTGATATTCAAACACGAGAATTATTGGATCCAACGTCTCCAGTGCCACAAACTATACATGCCTTAACACCACTCCATCAAGGTGATGCAAATAAACCATTGATAAATGCACGTCTTGGAAGTATTAGTTTTCCATCCGCTGTGCAAGCAAGTATTTATTTGCCGCAAGCGGCTAATATTATAGCGGGTGGAAATATTAATAATTTAAGTGTATCGGGTCAAAATTTAGTCGCTAGTGATGTAACCCTAATAAAAGCGGGTGGAAATATTAGCTTTGATGCGCAATTGGATGGCAACGGTAACGTACAATCTAATGATCAGCAGATTTTATTAGGCGGGCCAGGCCAGTTACAAGTCCTAGCAGGGCAGAATATTAGTTTGGGTAGTTCTAAAGGTATACAAACTATCGCTAATATTTTTAATAGCGTGTTAGGTAGTAATAATGGTGCTGATATAAATGTCTTGGCGGGGCTAGCTGATAAAGGTACTGAATCCATTGCTTATCAGGCATTTATTGATAAATATAAAACCGTGGCTGCTTACAGCTCAAAATTAAAAGCCTTAGAGGGTCTAAGTGTCAGTCAGCAACGTCAACATTTAGATGTAATTTTGGCTATATTATTCGAAGAAATAAAACAAGCAGCAACGGCAGCGGCTAGTGCGCCTGTCAATCAACGAGCCGCTCTTTATAAGCAAGGCACTGATGCCGTTAATACCTTATTTCCAAATAAAAACTATGCAGGTGATTTGAGTTTAGTGTTTAGTGAAATAAAAACCTTGGGTGGTGGTAATGTTAATTTATTAGTGCCAGGTGGAAAACTTGACGTAGGTCTGGCAGGTAAGTTAGCCGGTATCAGTAAAACGGCTGCAGAGTTAGGTATTGTGGTTGAGCAACAAGGCAATTTAAATATATTAGCCAGCAAAGATATTAATGTTAACCAGTCAAGGGTATTTACATTAGGCGGTGGTGATATTAATGCTTGGTCTGCACAAGGTAGCATTGATGCGGGTAAAGGGGCAAAATCAGCGATTTCTGCTCCGGCTCCTGTAACCACTGTGGATGCGAACGGTAATATTCAAACCGTATTCCCGCCTATTATTTCTGGTAGTGGTATTCAGGCAATCGGTGGTGGTAACGTTTATTTAGCGGCGCCGTTTGGTATTGTGGATGCAGGTGAAGCCGGAATTAGTGGTGGTCGTGTCACGATTGCAGCGACTGCGGTTATTGGAGCTTCAAACATTAGTTCTACCAGTGGCACAGTAGGCGTGCCAACGACAGTATCTGCACCTATTAACATGTCAGGTGCTAATGGGGCGACGGCCAGTGCAACCAAGAATGCAACGCAATCGGCAGACGATGATAATAAATCTAATAATGGCTCAGATGGTTCCTCTAAGAAAAAGGTGAGCATTATCAGTGCTGATATTGTTGGCTTTGGTGATTGCAGCGTGAATGATGTTAAAGAAGGCAAAAATGGTTGTGGAGCTTAAGGTTTGTTAGCTCGAATATCTTCGACACTATAGTTACCAAAACCGACAAGCTCTGTATTGAGGATCGAAATTTTAGGCTTGGCTTTTTTAGACGTTGAATTAAAGTTGTCTCCATCGTCTAATGATAGGCTGTTAGGGGTTTGGGTAATGGCAACTAAGGAGTTGTTTATAATTGGAATGCTTGGGGCTGGAACGCTGAGTTTAGGAATGCCTAGCGTGTTACCTAATGCTTGAATATTACTAGCCCCTATAATGGCGGTGGCAGCAATAGTGATATTTTTGCCACCAATGCCGGCTTCTCCGGTATTAATAACACCTTTAGGGGCAACAAGTGTCACATCACCAATCTGATTATCATAATAACCTGATTGGGCTCGTATACCACTGCCGGATACACTGGCTGGAAACTCAACTTTTAAATTTCCATTCGCATCGATAATACTGATAGGTTGTTGGGTTGAAGTCGCTGATTTAGCACCTCGTCCCGCATCAATATTACCCTCTGATGCCCATACCGTAATGTTGCCGGATTGTAGGGTAAAGACCCGAGATTGATTGACCTCTAAGTCTTTATTAACCAGAATATTAATATCTCCTTGATGTTGCGCAATAATACCCAATTCAGATGCGCTTTTTTGACCGGTAAATGCAGAAGCCAAGCCTGCATTAATGGAACCCTTAGGACTTAATAAATCGATATTACCGCCTTCAAGGGATTGTATCTGACTAAAAAATAGTTTGATATCGCCAGTTTGGCTCTTGGGAAATAAACGGTTTATAGCATCATAGCCTTGTTGATAAGCCAGCTTTTGAGCAATGCCTTGAAAAGTAGCTGCATTTTTGCCTACACTTTTAATTTCATCAAATAAAATAACTAAGGCAATTTGTAAGCGTTGTAATGCAGTTGCTTGGACTGGGATAGTGGATAACGTATTTAAATACAGACCTTTGCTTGCGTAATAAGTTATAAAATCATCAATCGATTGCGGATTTTTAATGAGTGGATTGCCCGCCAAAACGATAATGTTAGCGCCGATATTTGCCAGTGACGGATTCAGTAATGCCCCAACGGTAGTGATGCCTTCAGAACTGCCTAAATCAATATTGCGTCCGGCTGACACGTTTAACGTACCAGGGCCAGCGAGTTGAATGCCTCCTGCTGAGCCTTGCACTTCGCCAGTATAAGTGTTCCGCTGAATTGGAAACAGAATATCTTGTCCGGCATAAATAGAGGTGTTATCACTCTGGGTGATATTTTGAATCATCATGCTGAGGTTGATAATATCGGCCCCAGCCCAAACAGTTGTGGATTTTGCAGCCGCGACTAAAGCATACCCCAGTCCGGTAATGCTTCCGTAAGCAGAACTGATGATGTTAGATGTTGTATCGTTTTGATGAATGGCTTGTGCGGCATGTACAGTCGAAGTTTTGCCACCATAAGGTGTTGTATATAGATATTGGGTGGCTCCCGTTACGGTAGTGGTTGGTGATAATACGGAAAGGAATGTGGTAGGATCCACATCTAGCTGATTTAAAGTAAAACCATTTGTTAAGTTACCCAAGTTAATATCTCCTGCAGTTATTAAATCTACACTACTACCCGCCGCTGGATATAAAGTCATTGAGTTTTCAATGTTTAGAGCACCATTAATGGCAATTGCAGTAAGACTTCCTGGGTAAAGCGTTAATAACGATAATGAATCCGAAGTTAAAATATTGCCTCCAAGGGGAGTATTTTGATCGAATATTTTGTATTGTTGTTGAATGATATGGGTGTCGTTGTTTAAGGTGATACTACCTGCACGGCTTAGAAAGTTGATACTACTATTGGCAGTGTAAGTAGTGAAATAATCAGTTTTATCAAGAAATTTAGCGGGTGTTAAACTAAATGGATTAAATACAGTGCCAACTCTGATAGCATTATTTGCGGTGATTTGAAATTGTGCATCTCCTAAAGCAAAAATTGGCCCTGAAGTATATTGTGATCCTCCGGTTATTGACCCTAGAGAATTAATATTAGCAGTGCCTTTGTCAACATAAAATACACCGCCCTCAATATTTCCACCTGCATTGACAGTTAGATTCCCGCTACCTTGTTCTTGCCAAGTATTGCTTTGAAAAATGCCGCCAACCATTTCGCCAATGGGTTTGGCCGAGCTGGGTAACATAACCGATAAATCTTTAATATTAGCACCTGCATTGATGTTAATATCGCCTCCTCCCAACGCGCCAATATTTTCACGGAAGCCGAATTTTAAGTTCTGAATTTGGCCATTAGTACTATCTTGTATGACTAAGCCATCAAAAGCGATACCCCAGGCCGTGGGTCTATTTAATCTGGAAATACTATTTGAATTCCAATTTCCAGTCCGTTGTAGCCAATCGGACATCAGTTGAGGTGTGCTGGCGCCGATAATATTTCCACCGGCGTTCAGGCTGATATTGCCACCCTCGGTAGGATATTCAGCAAAAAAAGTGTTAACGATAGCGGTATTAGTAAAGCTACCATAGCGTTGGATCTCTGAGGCATGTCCTGCCGTGTAAATAGTTGATGTCCAATCAGTAAGGTAGATGTCGTTAGCACTGCTAAGTGTAATGTTTCCTGTGCCAGTCCTAATTGTGGTGTTAGTACCTATTGTAATAGAACCGATACTTGAAAAGGTTTGTACATCTAGATTATTGGCACTCTTCAAATCCGCACCTGCAACTAGGTTGTAGCTCCAAGATTGTCCGGTTTGTAAGACTTGGGTGGGTAAATAGTTTGCAGTTGTATGTAATAGTGAGTCTAGTTGACTAGCATCATAAAGGGCAAATCCATCGGTAATTGATTGATTTATAATAAGGTCACCAGCGACTCTTATTTCTAATAAGCCGGGTGTTTGCTCATTGCCAAACCGCCAAAGTTGACCGTCTATTGTTTGGAAATTAAAGTCCCAACCGTTATGTTCAATTAAATTGTTATCGAGTGTATTGGGTTGGTAATCGTTTATATCATTGGCGACAATGTTTGGGAAAATTCGGACGAATAATTCGCGAAAGGTTGCGGAGTTAGGATTACTATCAAAGTAATAAGTGCCATCTGTATTTAATAAAGGGCTGCTGGCTAGTGTTAAATTTTCTATAACACCATGACTATTGATTTGTTGCAAGTTAGTGACTAAGCCAGCCACATCGTTTAACTGTGTCGTCCAAATAGTATTATCTTGGCTGGTCCAGATATTAGATTTTAACGATTCAGATAAATCTAGCGTTAAATTCCCTTTACTTTGTATATCAAGTCCAGGTTGTAAAGTGAAGCCTGCTAAACGGGTTTTTAATGCGTCATTTTGGAGAGCATTGTCCATATAATTCTGGGTGTCATCCCTCCATTGTTGAACTTGTGCATTGCTAAGTGGTGTGTCTACTGAATGGTATATTGCTTCGACAATTAAACTACTAGCCCCCTGTATAACGTCATTGGCAATATTAACAGCCGCATCGTTATTGCCTATTCTATTTACATTAATTTCAACACTACCGCCTGGATTATTTTGTCCTCCAGAAACATCAATTTCAGCACCTTTATTAACGTTTAAACCGATGCCTGATAGGTTAGTTGGGTCAGAACTTAAGATAATTTTGCCACCCTTTTGACTGCTTGAGCTGGCGTTGAGATTTGCGCTACTATCAATAAGTAGACCTTGATTAGCAGAGAGAGTAATGCTACCTGCTTGCGTGCCACTGACATCTAGTTTCCCTTGTACTTCGATAGTTCCGCTATCCGTTGTTAAGGTGATATTCTCTGCTTTAACGTGATCTGTTGAGGTAATTAATAGATCGTCATTGCGTTGTCGAATTGAAATTGAGTTATTAAATCCGCTAGTTTGTAATAAGCGATTCAGGGTTGAAAAATTATGGTCAACAGCGATTAATGAGTCTAAGCTGAAACTACCGCCATTTGAGTCGTTGTAGGATTTATCATTAATGTCACCTGCTAAAGTGACTGTTCCAGAGGGTGTGGATAGTGCTAAGTTTCCAGCCGTACTGCCTTTGGATGTACTTGATAGATTTAGGTTAGCGCCTTTTTGAATGTCGATATTGCCTTGTGTTGCTGAAAGATTAATGGCACCAGCAGAAGAAATGGTCTGCGTGCTAACTAAGTTAACAATGCGTCCAGATGCGTCAATGCTACTGCCTGTATTTAAATTAAGTGCTTTTTTTGTATTTAGGGTAACGATGCCTGAAGCTAATTCAATATGTCCGTTGTGGTCAATTTCATGGGCTGTAATGTTAAGTTGTGCGCCTAAGTTGGTATTGTTAACCACATTACCTTCTGCTAGTGTTGTGAGCTGGTAATTGGCTAAATTGATTTGCGTGTTGGCGCCTGATGTTGCTGTCCAAGTGGGAGTATTAATAATCAGATCACTATTAACAGTGATCTGATTATTTCCAGTATTAAGAAGTTCGGTTGTGGCAATAAGATCAATATTCTTAAAGCCGTTTAAGCTATAACGGCCGCTTGCTAAATTGATGGTATTTGCCTTTAGTTGTAGTTCACCTAAGCCAAAGTTTGCAGGGGCTTTGCTTGTTTGATTATGATTGTTTTGTAAAGTAATTGTGTTGGCGTTAATAAAAGTTTTTTGCTCAAGTTGTCCATAACCTTGTAGGGTAGGGCTATCCAATATTAGGTTTTTAAGTTGTACTTGTAAATCTCCTGCGATGTTTATGGCATTAGCACTGCTTAAACTGAGATTGTTCACATGTAGCTGATTAAGGGTGTTTTCAGATAGATGTAATCCGGTATTAGAGGTATTAATGTCGCCTAGGGTAATTAGATTAGCGTTAAGTGCTAAATCACCTTGAGTCATGTTAATTGAACCGTTAAACACAGCATTATTTGTGGAATCTAGTAATATAGATCCTGTACTGTTTAATTGAGTATTATTATCAATTTCAATGTTACCTGACATATCTGTTAAGAGTGAGCTATCTCGTAAAACAGTCGCTTGACCCGCATTAGAAACTCTAAGTAAGGCACCATCAGTTGTTGAGTTGTTATTGGTAATAGTAAAAGCGGTGTCTGATTTTTGTAAAGATCCCTCTGATGTAATGTTGCCTCCACTTTCCAAGTGGATACTATCGATAGCAGTTAATATGATTTCAGGTGCTTTTAGGGTGACATTACTCGCAATATCTATTGATTGAGTTCTGACATTGAGTTGCGTGCCTGTACTAGATCTGGTGCGTCGACCTCCCAATAAAATGCTATCGACACCTAAATTGTTTAAATCTGAAGCAAGTAATGTGACTGTGCCAGGCGTGTTATTTTTAACTGTTTGATTGACAATACTGAGTCGGTCAGCACTAATATCGAGTAGTCCACCTAAGCCACCGATTGCAGACTTGGCTGTAATTTCGGCATTGATAGCCAAACTTTTGCTCGCTAATAAACTCAGATTGCCCGCATCTTGAGGTAGAGAGCTAAGGGTTGTAGTTGTTGTGTTAAAGAACTGGCTAGCAGTGGTCTGTTGGTATTCAGATCGAGTTAGGGCAATACTACCGGGTTCAATTGCAAATCCAGACCAGCGACTATCAGCAATGTGGGTGCTTGCAGTGTAAATATAGCCAGATACAATTTGTGCACCATCGATTCGGCTAATTGTTGTGCCTGAGGCTAAGTCAGTTGTGTTTGTTTGCGGGGTGATCAAAAAGGCGCCGGGTAATAGTGCATAATGCGCGGGTAAAAGTACATAATCTCCGGTCGGAATTATGGAATTAGCACTTATATGAATATTTTCACCGAGTGTTAGCCCAGAATTAGGAAACTCTAAGCCGTCATAGGGTGAATAGGACATACTTAAACGAGGTACAATCGCGTAGTTTTGTTGATATCCTATGCTAGTGGGGTCTAAATGATCAATACTGCCTCCCGGGCCAGCAATAAACTCAAACGTAGATAAATCACCGCCGCCATTTAAGTTGACTAGGGCATTTTTTTGGAGATTAATACTAGGTGCGTTTAGCGAAATGGATTTTTTAGGAGTACCACTTTGAATATTACTATAATTTCCTAGGGGATATATCCAGTCTAGGCCGCCTTGGGTACGACCAAAAGGTATGATTGTGCCACTATCATCACTGACTGATGTAATGCTGCCAGATGCTAGGATTAAGTTGTTTAGAGCATTAAGATTAATACTACCAAAGGGTGCTAGTAGGTTTCCTTGGCTATTAATAGAGGGGGCACTAATGTTAATGACTCCTCCTGCCTCTAATGGTGTGGATGCAGTGCCATTGGCCGGTAGTATGTTAATACTGCCATTAGGACTAAGTATTGAATCAATACTTAGGTTAAATTGACTGAGTGTTGTTGGGTAGATTTCATGAGCTTTTAAATTTAATTGCCCCGTTAGATTTAAACTGCCTAATAAATTACTTTCACCATTAGGGTTGATGCCCATTAAACGAATATCGCCCTGACTGTTCAATAGCGTACTAGCAAAATTATTGATTTCAGAGGCGCCTCTTAAATTGATAAGATTAGCTGAAAGATTAAGTGCCGCATTTTGCTTATTATGAGTCGCCAATGCGGGGTTAGTCAGGATTGTATGCGCTGTTTGGTTCCAGCTAGATCCTAAGGTAATAATGTTGCCATTTAAATTAACCTGTCCTGTGTCATTACTATTCTCCCAGTTATGATTTATTAGTGGTGCATCCAATTCAATGTTTTGTCTAAGTGAAAGACTAATATCGCCGGTCAAAAGAATCTCGCCTCTTTCAGGTTCTATAGGTGAGGTAGAATAAGAGCTAGGTTCTATGACAGAGCTAGCAAGTTTTAAATTATCAAAGCCAGCTAGTTTAATTTGTTGAGTCGAGATTGTGGCCAAGCCATTGAGTGTGTCGGGTATGATGCCGCTAGCAATTTGTGCACTACTAAGACTGTTCACTGGCTGTGTCGTGATATTAATAACTCTATCTGATGTTGTAAAAGTAACCGCTTCTGGTTCTCCTCTATGTTGGGCATTGAGTTCTATATTAAGACTGCCACCTGCAGTTGTATATCCATTCCCTGCAGCTGATTGCCCCTGCCCATGTTGAGCGAAAAACTGTCCTTCTAAAACCATGCCTTCAGCGGCTGTTAAATTGATTGTGCCAGCAGATGAGGCTATGTTTTGTTGGCTAATACCTCTACTATTAACAATATCTAACGTTTGATTTGTGCCTGAAACATCAATACTGCTGTGTTGATCCATTAGGATGTATCCGCGATTCGCTACTAGGCTAACGGTGCCGCCATTTTTTACGGTGCCTTGCGTTAAGCCCAAGCTGGAAGGATTAAGTAGTGTTGTCCCTGCGACGTTTAAGCTGGCATTGGTTTCCAATCTAATGGCTTGATTTGGGTTATATCCTTGATCAATAGAGAGTGGAGGTGTCGATAAGTTTAGCTTGATTTGTCCAGCCAGCGCATTGATAGCACCATCGATGGTGATATTGGCGTCTGAGTTTAAGTTGATGGTGGCGGTGGGGTCGGCATTGATGCTGGCATTGCTGTCTATGTTAATGCTTCTACTAGCAACATATCCTCCGGCAATACTAGCATTATGGGTTAAGTTTAAATTTAAATTAACCACGTGTCGAAAGGCATCAGTTAAGATTATTGCTTGTGTTAACAGCTTTAAGTTTGTGCCACTACCTGTCTTCATTGCTTGGCTGGCCAATTGCCAATTGGTTTCTTGCAAATTGATATGACTATTAGCCGTCAAGCTGATATTGCCGGCGTTTGCAGTTAATGAATATTGGCTAAAGCCACCCGATTCTAGAAGTGCAGTGGATAAATAAAGGCTGTTAGGGTTTGAGGATTTGTTATCCACGATGTCAGATAGGGTTATATCATTGGCTGTGATATTTAATGCCCCTCCTTGGGCCAATGAATACGACGATAGATTGCCGTCAAATTGCAGTTGGCTGGGTATTAATCCGGCGCTAGATAAACTGATGTTACCGCCTTTACCAGCAGTAATTTGGTTTTTACTGTTTGACCATGCTCCGCCATTCGCATTAATACTTGAGCCTTGTGCTAGGATTAAATCACCTTGCGCTTGCAGATTAATATTTCCTGCATCAATGGGTAATGTTTTAAGGGCTTGTGAGTTAATGAGGTCATAATTATCATTGATCCAGAGGCCACTGGTATCAATACTACTGCTAGTAGCCATATTAATTTCACCCGATAAAATTCGTGTAGGATCAAGCCCTACTTGGATTTTAAGACTTATGCTTCCGGCGGGAGCATTAATTGCGCCTTGTAAATTAATTTCACCCGCGGTCACTGAAAATTGGCTTAGTTCAGGCAAGTTTAATTGATCATATTTCGCTACACTAAATATGCCGCCGGTGTTGATTGATAAGCCTTTGAGACCTTTGTTGAATAAAAGATTGCTTAAGTACAGTGGCGATGCAGCAGTAGGGTTGAATTGATCGGCTGTATAAGTCTGAGATGATTGAAAAATAATATTTTGTTGGGCTTGGTTAGACCAACTGGTATTAATGCTTAATAGTCCGCCGTTAGGTAAATCATTCGCGTTGCGTTGTAATAATCCAGTTGTGGTTGTTGCGTCAATGCTGCCATCTAACAGTAAATTTTGGGTTTTTATGTTGATAGTGCCTGCAGCTTCACCCTGGTAATAATCAGATTGATATTGGCTATTCGATAGTATTTGTTGATATTGTAAATTAGGGTCGGCTTTTGAAATATCGTAAACCTTTCCATAAGACACTAGCTCAGTAGTGTTAATGATTCCGGCTAAGTAATGTAATGATCCCCCAGAAATATCAAGTGTTGCACCTTGTTTTACAGCTATATTGCCTTCCGAGTTTAGATTAACTGTGCCAGCCTTAGTACTACGCTCATCAATTGAATGTTGGATTGCGGCGACGGTCCCCGATATATTCGCTATCGGTGTGTTTTTACGGATATCTACAGCGATAGTCTGAGCGTGCAGAATGCCGGTTTTTTGGATGGGTGAGTCGCGAAGTTCGTTATCACGTAATTCTACATTAACGATGTTTTTAGACATGGGTAATGCCACTTCTTGAATGCCTGATACATCAATTTTACTACCGGACTCTAACAAGATTTGGCTCTTATTAGCTGAGGTAGTGGTAGTCAATGGGTTTGATGGAGTTTCGCTAGCAGTTAAATTTACAGTGCCGCTGTGGGCGATTATTTGGGCTTTATCTTTGAGAGTGATAATCCCTGATTCTATATCGATCGTTGATTTTGGCTGCGCTTGGGCGTCAACGGCTGTGCCACCTGAGTTTTCTAATGTCACTGAAGTAGTGCTTCCCGTATCGAGTGTAACAGATGCTTGAGTGCCCAAATTATCACCGATATCTTGTCCTCTAAGGGTGCTGACTGGTTCTAAAGAATAGCTTTGATCTGTTTGAGACTTAACTAGTTTTGCACCTTCACGCGCTAATAGTCTAACACTACCATTTAAGGCAACTGAGGTACTGGCTGAGATTATTTTTTCTTGCGAAACGGCAAAGCCAAGCAAGGTTGTATTGCCTCGATCAGTTAAGATCGTGCCTACATTTTTAACATCGCCACCGGTTTTTACTTCGACTAATAAGCCGCGTAGATTCGCAGAGTTCGTTTCTTGTAAATACACTTTGTCTGTGGCCCCGACTAATATCACTTGTCCATCGGGCGCTGTAATCGTACCGTCGTTTTCAACTTCAGGCGCTGCAAGAATTATTCTGCCTTGGTCATTTGCCGTAATAGTTGCGCCTTTTTCAACTAGAATCCTGATTTTTTCAAGATTTCCGTTACCCGTATTCCTATAGATAGAACCATCACCCGATAAAGCAGCTATAGGTTCTGAATTATTAGTGCTGGCTTTACTGTCAACTACTTTAGTAATACCTTGTTGAAACACACTGTCATTAATATTCAGATTAGTAGCCACTAGGCTATTGGTATTGACGGCGGCATTAGCTCCAAATACAAAGCCATTAGCATTGACTAAGTAAACTTGTCCATTAGCATCGAGATGGCCAAAAATTTGGCTGGCATTTAGTTGGTGAATATTGTTTAAGGCAACAGAGGTGCTGGCAGGTTGTATAAATTGCACACTGTTACCTTCGGCGATATTAAAACTATTCCAGTCTAAGATGGCTTTATCAGTGCTTTGATTGATAGTGAGTTTATGGCTATCACTGCTGAATTGACCACTGGCATGACCAACATCGATGCCAGGGTGTAAAGCAGGGCTAGTTAATTCACTGATATTGCTCAAATTTTCAGCGGTGGAATTAACGGAAACAGGTAAGCCAGTATCCGCAAAAAGCGTGGCTGTTTTTGTAAAACTTGAAAATAGTAAAACTCCACTAGCGATAAAAAAATTAAGGCCATGTTTCTGGTTTATATCTTCATTAGTCATTGTGTCGTGGTGTTTAGGCATCGCTAAAGGTTGGCTGTGATGTTAAATATATATTCGTATAGATAATCTTGTGGTGCAAGCGTTATTACTTTAAATACCTATTGCGTAATAATTATCTTGTTTAGGTTGAGGGTTATTTATTATTTAAAAGTATTTAATATCAATTGATTAGGTTGTTTTATTAGGATTGTGCCAGATTAATTTATAATTAATTTTCTCGATAATAATTGACAAATCTTCTCATGTTCAATTATGGTAATAACCGTATGGTAATAACGAAACTAGATATACGTTATTACCATGTCAATCAGCTGGGTGAACAATAAACATAAACACGAGAGTGTTCTTTTAACGGGATTGAGGTTTTTATGAAGAAAATTAAACAATGCTTTCGCTGGTGTTTAGTGCTGTTGTGTTTACTCTTTGGGGTAAATTTGGGGCAGGCGGCTATTAGTGATGGTAGTGCTTTGGCTGGGGGGTCAAGTCAAGCAGGAGAGTTATTCTTAAATGTTTGGGATGCAACTGCTGCGACGTCTTATGCTTTGGATTTGGGAACTACTTTACCCACTTTTTATGCGAGTAAAGCATCGACTACGGTCTGGACACTTGATTCTGCTTTTACTGCATGGGCAGGAACAGCGGATACATTAACTTTTAATGTCGCTGCGAATAATTCTTATGTTGGTAAAAATAGTAGTGCAGATGGGCTTTTGTTAAGTGGTTTAACAGGGACTCCTAATACTTATAACGTTAATATGACTACTATTGCTGCTTTACAGAATAGTATTAGTGCAAGAGCTCAAGCACTTAATGTGGCATCGGGTGATACCACTAATTATGCTGCAAATTTAAGTGCAGTGACGACTGATACTAGCAATGCTGCCTATTTTGATGATCCTTTTTGGGGGACTACGTTGGGGATTACTTCTTATTCAGGAAGTGCGACAGTTAGAAATGGCGGCACAGATGAGACTTTAGATTTAGTTTATATTCATGGGCCGGGTGGTACTGTAAAGGCTAACACTCAGGCAATAGTAGAGATTTTGGCAGGTAATTTGGTATTAAATACCTCTGCAGCTACTTTAACTTGGATACCTGCACCGCTAACGGTTGTGCCTATTCCAGGTGCTGTTTGGTTATTTTTGACAGGTTTATTAGCGACTTTAAGATTACAAAAACGCCAAGCTTCATCTAAGTTGGCCTAATTAATTACCATTTGAGAGATTCAATCATGTTTATATCCTATAAAATAAAGCTAAGTGCGTTTAGCTTGTTATTTTTAATAGTCACAAATGCTTCAGCATTAACACCTGCAGATGGGACGCCAGATTTAAGTCTTTATATTCCTGGTTCTCAGGCGAATGATCCGGCTTTTGGTTTCTTGATTAATAATACTGCGGTAGCTAATGCGTTGTGTCTTGATGATGCGACAACTACTGGAGCATCAACTAGAACTCATATTTATTTCCATACATCTGGGGCGTTAAGTGCTGCAGTCAATGATAATTATTCGGCGATTTATTGTCTAACAGACAATACAAAAATTCCTGGACTCACGAGTGGAACGGGAGCAACTCATCAAACTAAATTGTGGATTTCAAGACGTCGATTAGGGGCTTCTTTTGTGGGTTTAGATGCTGCTGCTAATGGTACTTTGTTGACGTATTTAAAAGATCCTTCGACGGCTGTTTGTACTGCTAATAATGGTAGTTATTCTTCAGGTGGAGCAACATATCAATGGAATTATTCTTGTACAACGGTTACTTCTGGTATTGCCGCAACAGCAGCGACTTCTGATGTAACGCCTGATGTTTTTCATGGTAGTGATAATGTCGCAGCAGGTTTCAGTAATATTTTAGCTGCAAAATTAACTAATAAGCATGTTATTGCTGGCCATATTATAGGTACGCCTGTTACCTTAGTGTTACGTAATGCTTTGCAATACGCAGAAAGCCTAAGTGGTTTACTACCTAGTACTTGCGTGCCGGGTGATGAAACAGCTACTTGTGTACCCAGTTTAACGAAAGAACAATTAGTCAGTATCTTTACTGGGACTATTTCCGATTGGAGCCAGTTTTATGTCGGTATACCTAATAATGCTACACCTCCAGTAACAATTCCTACCGCTTTAACTGATGTAGTAGCGGCAGGGGTAAGTGCTGGTATTGCTGGATTAGCGAATCCTAGAGATTCTCAAGTGCATGTTTGTCGTAGAGAAAATGGTGCGGGTCAACAGGTGGCTTTATTAGCGGATATTTTGCAATATCCTTGTTTAGGTGGTTCTGCTCCAAGAATTGCACAGCCAGGTGGTTTTTCTGATGTGAACTATGCGACTAGTTTAGGTGCTGTAGATAACTGTTTGGGGGATTTTAATAATACTCCAACAACCAATAAGTGGTTTGGTACTACTAATCCTTCGCCTTATCCAGCTCCACCGGCTACGACTGTAGCGCATGGTAATCAATGGGCAATCAGTATTCAAAGTACTGAGCGTAATGCTTCACGTACTGCGAATTATCGATTTATTAAAATTAACGGAGCTTTACCGACTGGTGAGCAAGTTTTCTTAGGGCATTATCCTTTAGTGGGTGAGTATGGTATTTCGTGGAAAGGTGGTACTGGAGATGTTAATGCGGCACTAAATGCTCTGGTGGCTTATAGTAAATTACCATCAACTGTTCATGCAAGAAATGGTGATTTAAGTAATCATAGTTGGGGGCAAGCGGGTTACATTGCTTTAAGTGCAAATGGCTATACCCCACCGTTAACGTGGGATGCTACAAATCCTGTTACGCCTTATATTAGAGCGACTTCAACGGGGGCTCCGGATGCTTGTACTGTGCCTGTGGTGAATTCTAATTTTGGTTCGGTTGAATTACGATAGCTGATTTTTAATTAAAACAGCTCTCTTGCTATTGATTTGAGATTTATATTTTACTTTACGGAGTTATACATGTTAAGTGATGGTAGTGCATTAGTAGGTGGTTCAAATCAGGCGGGTGAGCTGTTTTTAAATGTTTGGGATGCTAAGGCATCGACTTCTTATGAGTTAGATTTGGGTGTTACATTAGCTGACTTTTGTAGTTATAGTAAAAATACTCAGGTTTGGGATTTGGATCATAAGTTTAAAGTTTGGTCTGCAACGAATCATGTTTTAACTTTTAACGTCGCAGCAAATAACTCTTATGTAGGTAAAAATAGTACTGCGGATAGTGTTTTATTAAGTAGTTTGACTGGGGCTGCAAATGCTTATAATGTCAATATGCTGGGTCTTATTAAATTGCAGAACAATGTCAGTGCAAGAGCACAAAGCATTAATGTAGATACAGGAAGTAATACCAATTATGCTGCAAATTTAAGTACAGTAACGACTAATATAAATAGTGCTGCGTATTTCGATGATGCTTTTTGGGGTACAGCTATGGGTATCACAGGGTATGCGGGTAGTGCAACCGTACGAAATGGTGGAACGAATGAGACATTAAATTTAGTTTATATTCATTCGCCAGGTGGGGTTATTAAACCGAATACAAAAGCAGCGGTTGAATATTTAAATGGTCATTTATCATTAGATCCAACGGGTTCTACATTAATTTGGATACCTACACTGTTATCAGCCAATAAGTTGATTCATGGCAGTGCTGATAACGATACATTGAAAGCTGGTGGTGGTAATGATACGTTAACGGGTGGTACAGGAAATGATTTATTCTTAGTTTCATCTGGCACCGCCGTAATTACCGATCTAGGTAACGGTAAAGATATTTTGTCTGTAGGATTAAATGCAACCGCAAATGCTACGTTATTTGCTGCATGGACTGCAGATAAGCAAACCAGTAATCTGGGTACGGTCAATCTATTTACTAAGGGCTTTGCAGTTAACGTCTCTGCGGCGACAGGTACAAAGGGTTTTATTATTACAAATACTGGCGCAGCAACAGCACTTACTGGCTCAGCTAATGCTGATATTCTGGTCGCTGGAAGCGGTAGTGATACATTGACAGGTGGGGGTGGAAAAGATGTTTTTAAATTAACAACGTTATCTAAAGTGACTATCACTGACTTTTCTGTAGTAGATGATACGATCCAGCTTGATCACAGTATCTTTACTAAGTTAACTGCCATTGGTAACCTCAATGGAGCAAATTTTAAGATTGGGGCACCCACTGATAATAATGATTATATTACCTATAACAGTGCTAATGGTATTATCTCTTATGACGCAGATGGAAACGGTAAGGGGGTAGCAACTCAAATTGCTGTTGTTGGACTTCACCTAGGTTTAACTAACTTAGATTTTGTGGTGATATAGGTTAGGTAACTCGCAATAATTAAAATAGTTAAATAAAACACAAGTTGTTAAAAAAAACAGGAGTGCAATAGCTTCATCTGTTGCCTGTAAAACAGCTAAAGCTATTTTACTCCCACATAATCTAGGTTTTATTATTGCGTCTTACCTTAAACCAATAGGCGTGGTACGTATCATTGTTGGAGCTTTATCAGTATTTTGGTAGGTGTGTTGATATATCAACACAGTATCAGCAGTATGTGTTGATATTTCAGCACTCAACAAGCAGGTCTTCCTATTAAGTGTCTGATATTTAGGTGTTTGTTTATTGGCCTGATAATTGCTAAACTTCAAGTAAATATTTGAAGTCCATCAAATGGCAATCACCTCTCTTGAATTAACACTTTAAATCATGAATAAAAAAAGCATTACTTTAGGTCTCATTGCGTTATTGTTTCCGGTTATTACCTTGGCTTGGTGGAATGAGGATTGGAATTCTCGGCGCCAAGTCAGTGTGGATGCCACTGCTACGGGTGCAGATATTCAGGAAACTGTCAGTGATGTGCCTATTTTAATTCGCTTACATGCGGGTAATTTTGCTTTCTTTTCTGAGTTAGCTGAGCAAGGTCGGGATATTCGATTTTTAAAAGACGATAAAACCCCCTTAAATTATCAAATTGAAGCAGTAGATGCCTTAAGTGAAATTGGTTTAGTCTGGGCACGCTTACCACAAGTGCGTGGTGGCGTTGCTGATGATAAATTCTGGTTGTATTACGGTAATCAAAATGCCCCTGATGGTTCAGATGGTAAGGCACTTTATGATACCCCGCAAAGCTTGGTGTATCACTTTAAAGACGGAGAGGTATTACCACAAGATGCTACCGCTTATGCCAGTAACGCGATAGATTCAAAAGCTCAAATTGAACCAGCGGGATGGATAGGAGCGGCTGCTAAATTTAGTGGCGTGGGTGCTATTAATGTTAATCCATTGCCACAGTTAGCCATTGCAGCGGACAAGGGCTGGACTTTTTCTACCTGGCTTAAATTTGATCAGGCGCAAGTCAATGCGCAGATATTAACTGCAAAAGACGGTGCTAATGGCTTAAGTATAGACTTGCAAGGCATATCTCTAGTAGCGCATTGGACGGGTTCAGCTGGTTCACTTGATACCACTGCGGTTAACGTGGTGCAAGGTCAATGGCAACAACTAGTAGTGGTTGCTAAAGCCGATAAATTAGAGGTTTATCTTAATGGAGCCCTTGCAGCTTCGGCGCCTATTAGCTTATCTGCGGTTAATCCTACCGTGGCTTTGGGGAACAATTTTGTCGGTTTATTAGACGAGGTACAAATAGCTTCAACTGCTAGAACAGCGGATTGGATTAAATTAAGCTATCGTAGTCAAAGTCCTGATTTTTCAGTGCTTAATTTCGGCGAAGATGAGTCTAATGGTGATAGTGGTGCGGGTCACTTTATGGTTATCGTGCAGAACGTGACCGTTGATGGCTGGGTGGTTATCGGTTTAACTCTCGTCATGTTAGTGATTGCTATTTGGGTGATGGTGACCAAAACTATTATTATCAATCGGGTTACTAAAGATAATAAAGCCTTTTTAGAACAATATCGCCAATTAGATCCCAAACATTTAGGGGATCTTGATGAAGATGATCAGCCAGAAGATGCTGAGCTTGCTGATTCTGATTGGATCGCGGCTTTAGTGGGTAAACATGATCATTTCCAAAGCTCTACGCTGTACCATATTTATCACACAGCTATTCACGAACTTAAGCAGTTACAAGGTGATATCAATCAATCTGTGACCCCAGAGGCATGGAATTATTTGCATGTTAAGTTAGATTCTCAAATCGTGACCGAAAGTCAACGGCTTAATAAAAACATGGTGTTATTAACGATTGCGATTGCCGGTGGGCCATTTTTGGGCTTATTAGGCACGGTAGTGGGGGTAATGATCACCTTCGCGGCGATTGCTGCTTCAGGGGATGTCAATATTAACTCTATCGCTCCGGGTATTGCGGCGGCCTTGTTAGCAAC
>CAIQNQ010000084.1 GCA_903873165.1 uncultured Methylococcaceae bacterium
TGATGTCGCGGTATTTACCTCTGACGAAAACATCTCGTAAAATATCATCGGCAACACTCCAAATAAAACTAACGATTTGATTATGGACTTTTGGGTTCATTGGCGGGATGATTTTAGAATTAGTGTTTTAGGGTTGTAATAGGGTTTGCTAAGTATATCAATCTACCAGTCTTTATCGGGCACAATTCTTTTCATAAAATCATCAAATAAAAGCAGTATCACCATGAGTTGAACTCCAAATCATACCCTTGGCAATTAGACTGCTTCGGCATGTTTACCCCACTCTTGCAGAAAATACGGATAGCCTTTTGTTTTTAAATTATTTATTGGGGCATAATAAGGCTCTACCCTCATTATTTGACCTACATCGATTACAGTCGGCTATTTATCAAGAGTTACTAAATCCAAAGCGGAACAATTTGATTAAAGCCCGATTAAAAATAGGTCAACCGATCAGTTACTTTTCTATTATCTGAATATTAATGATGTAGATACCGACATTCAACCGACACATAATGCCGTTGGAATTCCCAAAAGCTCCTTAAAAGTGGGGGCTAAAGTTGGATTTAAAGATAAAAACAACAATGACCTGTTTGGTGAGGTGATTCGTCTTAACCCTAAAACAGCCACCGTTAGAATCAATGAACATTGCCGGTGGCTAGTCCATTATGATAATTTGTTTTACGTGATTGAGGGAGAGCTTGGCGATACAAGAGAACAGACTTTTATCCCGCGTGATTTGTAACTTTACCTTAACATCCAAATAAACGTTATAGATTATGATTGGCTTTAAAAAATGGCCCTCGTCAGTTAGTTTCTTTAATAATAGTCAGTGCCTATTGCTTGCGCAACAAGGTAATCGAACCGCTTTAATGTATAACTCAATTTGACAACACCTATAATCGAGTTACACTCATCAGCGGAGATAGTTATTTACCGTTTGGCCTTCTTAAGACTTAAGAAGCAACCAAACGGTTTTTTTTGCCTAATAATTATAATAACTGAAGTAATCAAATGTTGATGGCATCAAAACTAAGCACTTGTTGATGCTCACTATGTGCATCGGTAATACCCTCTCTTGTTAACCAGATAGTTTGCATACCTACTGTTTTTGCCGCATCTAATTCTTCTTTAATATCTGATAAAAACAAGCACTGCTCTGCGGGTAAACCAATTTGCTCTACTATGTTGGCATAAGATGCCGACTCTCTTTTACCGCCGATATTTGTATCAAAATAACCTGAAAATAAAGGATTTAAATCGCCGCATTCAGTATGCCCAAACAATAATTTCTGCGCATATACTGATCCTGATGAATAGATGTATAAGCTTAAACCGTTCGTATGCCAAAGCTGCAGGTTATCGACAGCATCTTGATAAAGATGGCCTTTAAAATCACCTTTTAAATAGCCTGCTTCCCATATTAAGCCTTGCAGAGATTTTAACGGCGTGACTTTTTTATCTTCATCTATCCATTGAATCAGCTGATCTATCAATTGCTCAATATTGAGTGCTTTACCTACCTCTTTTGAACTATCAGCCTGCACTGCCAATATTGCTTCATCCTGCGCATGTGTATGCACATAGTCGGCTAAATGCGTTCTAGCATACGGAAATAACACCTCTTTAACAAAAGAAAGGGAAGACGTCGTACCCTCTATATCAGTAATAATCGCTTTAATCATGCTAACGCAGCCACATAACCATCAAAACTAGGGAAGTCTTTCGCTATCTCACTCCCTGTAAAATTAGCCACCCAACCGTCTGGGGTAGTAAACAATCTAATACAGGTAAACTTAGGATTTTCACCCATATCAAACCAATGTGGCGTATTGGCTGGTACACTGATTAAATCGCCCTGCTCACAAAGCACCGCATAGACTTTATTATGCACATGCAAATAAAACAAACCTCGCCCTTCTACAAAGAAGCGCACTTCAAAATCTTCATGAATGTGTTCCGCTAAAAACTTTTGTCTAAATACGGCTCTATCGGGATGATCAGGATTTAACTTCATAACATCAACAGACTGAAAATGACACTCAGCCTTTAACTTTTCTATTGATGTCGCATAAGCCGATAACACACTGGCCTGATCCGCATCAGCCGCTAAGTCATGTTCACTCGTCCATTGCTCAAACTGCACGCCTAAAGGCTTTAATTGATTTTGGATATCGGTATAGTCTGTAAAAAGCTCACCTTGTTGAGGTTGATTATCGGGGTAAATAGTGAGAGCTGTCATTAATTTTTAACTCCATATAGGCGTAGTTCACATTCAAATAAAAAGTCCAAGGCTTCAAGGTAACGCAAAGTTTCGTCTATTGAGCGTCCCCACGTATACAAGCCGTGGCCAGCAATAATATAAGCATAACACTGAGGGTACTCTTGCAAATAAGCTTCGACAACACTGGCTAATCGGGCAATATCTTGATCATTAGCAAAGATAGGCACCACAATTTGAGTTTCGTGGGTATCAATGCCATTAAATGCTTTTAACAACTCATAATCTTTTAAAACAATTTCTGTTTTAAAAATCTTGGAAATCAAGGTGGCATTCAACGAATGGGGATGTAATATTGACTGAATGTCTGAATAATGCTTATATAAGGAAGTATGCAACAATGTTTCAGCAGAGGGTTTTTTACCGTCTAATGATTGGGCGGCCGCATCAATCAACATAATATCGGCTATTTCTAAGCGACCTTTATGTTTACCTGAAACGGTAATCGCTATCGTGTCATTAGGTAGACGTATAGAAAAATTACCGCTGGTTGCAGGCACCCAGCCCTTACTGTCAATAAAACGGCCTGCTGCGATTATTTGTTGAGCAGCATTAAAAAATGCATCATTATTATTCATTTAAATATTTCAATTACATAGTTTTAGTTTGCACCACAACATCACTCATTAAATAAGGTACTTTATGCAGCATTTTCGTCTTTCTTTTATCATTACTACCGTTTGTTTAGCGATCGCCATTTATTGGGGCGGCATGATGGGCGCATTTATCGCACTTATTTTGGGTGTACTTGAAGTGAGTTTATCATTTGATAACGCTGTTGTGAATGCTTCCGTCCTAAAACGCATGGATGAGCGTTGGCAACAATACTTCTTAACTTGGGGTATTTTAATCGCTGTTTTTGGAATGCGCTTATTATTTCCTATTTTAATCGTAAACCTTGCGACAGGCCTCGATTTTATCGGTGTTGTTAATATGGCTTTACATGATCCTAATACTTACGCACACCACCTTGAAGAATCACATACTCAAATTGCTGCCTTTGGCGGTATGTTCTTGATAATGGTCTTTTTCTCCTTCATTTTTGATGCGGGTAAAGAGCTACACTGGCTAGGCTATATTGAAAGAAAATTATCTAACTTCGGAAAACTAGAATCCATTGAAGTTATATTTGCCCTAAGCATTTTATTATTTGGTCAACATTGGTTACCTGAAGATATCCGTTTCAAAGCCTTAATTGCCGGTATTTCTGGGGTGATTCTTTACGTTATCGTTGGTAGCTTATCTGCGTTATTTGAAGATGAAGAAGAAGGTGAAGAGGTTTCAGATGCCATTAAAAAAGGCAGTGTCATGAGTTTTTTATATCTGGAAGTTTTAGATGCGTCCTTCTCGTTTGATGGTGTCATTGGCGCGTTTGCCATTACTCAAGATGTTGTTATTATTATGTTAGGTTTAGCGATAGGCGCAATGTTTGTCAGAAGCTTAACTGTGTATTTAGTGCGTAAAGGCACTTTAGACGAGTATGTGTTTTTAGAACACGGCGCTCATTATGCGATTGGCTGTCTTGCCGTCATTATGCTGCTCAGCATACAAATTGAAATCCCTGAAGTGATCACTGGCCTTATTGGCGCCGTTCTGATTGGACTATCCGTTATCTCCTCTATTTTTTATAAAAGAAAATTAGCAAAATTAGCTTAAATATTTAAACGCTTTATTAGAAATCGGCTGTAAAATGCCACTTTCAAAATTATCACTTTTATTCAATACGGAAACATCATGACACAAGATGAATTAAAACAAAAAGTAGCACAAGCGGCCATAGAATATGTAAAAGATGTTGCTATTATCGGCGTAGGGACTGGCTCAACTGTTAAACATTTTATTGATTATTTAGCCGACATTAAAGGCAGTATAGAAGGCGCTGTTTCTAGCTCTGAAGTCAGTACCGCCCATCTTAAAAAAGTGGGTATTCCAGTATTTGACTTAAACGCTGTAGGCACTTTAGATGTGTATGTTGATGGTGCTGATGAAGTCAATCCACACAAACACATGATTAAAGGCGGTGGTGGAGCGTTAACACGTGAAAAAATTATTGCTGCGGCCAGTAAAAAGTTTGTTTGTATTGTTGATGAAACAAAAACAGTTGATGTATTAGGTGCTTTTGCACTTCCTGTTGAGGTTATTCCTATGGCAAGAAGTTATGTCGCTAGAGAGTTAGTAAAATTAGGGGGTCAACCCGTATGGCGTGAAAACTATATTACCGATAACCATAATGAAATTCTTGATGTACATAATCTTTCAATTTTAGACCCAACTGAATTAGAAAGAATCATTAACAATATTACAGGGGTAGTGACTAATGGTCTTTTTGCTATTCGCCCCGCTGATGTGGTATTAATTGGTAAAGGCACTGAAGTTATTACTCGCTAATTTAGCACTGTTAATTTCTTAAATTAGCCACAAAAAAAGGTGGGATATATTAAACATTCCACCTTTTTACTCACATTAATTACCAACTGAAAAAACCTACCGCTGCCTTGGTGATACAAAAGCCTTATCGTTATCCTGATAAATTCCGGTTAACTTACGTTTAAATTCAGCTGAAATAACCCTTGAATCCTGCTTACTTTTTACTACCCTAGGTGTAATTAAAACCACAAGTTCTTGTTTGTTCTTTTTATTATCAGTACCGCTAAATAAAGAACCAATTACGGGCATATCATATAGCCAAGGCATACCATTTTTACTGTTATCATTACTTTCATCGATTAATCCTCCTAATACTATAGTCTCTCCATCTTGCACGGCAACCGAACTATTAATTTCTTTTTTATCAATTGTTGCAGAAGTAGTTACTCCCGTAGTCGTTGTAATTGGTTTACTGACTATTTGGCTTAACTTCATAATGACCATGCCATTCGCATTAACTCTAGGCGTTACTTCTAAAGTCACTCCCGTATCTTTATATTGAATAGTGTTAGCCGTTGCTAAACCAGTCGATGTGGTAGGAATAGAGGTTGTGCCTGTCTGTATAGGAATCTGTTGACCCACATTAATTTTGGCCTTTTGGTTATTCAAAACCATTAATGAGGGTGAAGAAATCACGTTCACATTACTTGTTGTCGCTTGAGCATTTAATAGTGCTTGTATCGCCCCTGATGTGTATAAAGTACTCAATCCACCCGTAGCAACCGCAGCTGCCGTAGAAGACGCAGCGGTACTTAAAGAACTTGCTGTAGGGGATCCAGGTGGAACTGATATTTCACCTCCTGAAATACGATTATGAGATAAATACCAAGATATACCATATTTTAATTCATTTGTTAAAGTTACCGACACCACGGTTGCATCAATCAAAACTTGCAAAGGCATCACATCCAATTGCGTAATAACGGGTAATACAATGTCATAATCCTGAGCAGAAGCAACAATAATGATTGAATTATTTGCCTCATCCGCTATGATTTTAACTTTACCAATATTAGATATTGAACCACCGCCACTTGAATCTTCCTTTGTTTTATCCGACTCTAAATCTGAATTAACTTCATTAGCTGCCAATACGTCTAAATTTGCCAAGACAGCGTTGCTTTGATTACTGTTTTGCATCCCATTTGTATTAGATGAATTATTTAAATCAGAAGAAGATGATCCGCCGTTATAACTTGAGGAACTAGTCCCGCTACTTGAAGAATTGCTACCTGTACCAGAATTTGATGAATCCTGATTTGAAAGTGTATCAGCCGCTTCTCCGGGCGCTACCTTAGCAGAACTATCCGTACTTTTTGAACTAGAAAATATTTGATTTAAAGTAGCAGCTAATTTTTTTGCATCAACATGTTGAACTTTATAAACATTAACCCCGCCACTCGAAGCATTATTAACTTTATCTAATCGGGTAATCCAACTATCTACATCATCTAAATATCTTGCTTGATGAGTAACAGCTAATATGGCATTTAAGCGTTTAATGGGTATAAACTGAAAGAATCCACCGTCACTTTCTTTGCCTTTTTGAGCAAAGATGCCTTGTAATTCTTTAATGATAGTGCCGGGATCAACATGAACTAAAGTAAACAAACCAAACGAACGGCCTTTTAACACATCAATATCAAAAGTATTAATAATATCAACAACTCTTGCAATTTCATCCGCTGAACCAGCTACCACTATTATATTTCGCTTAACATCCACATTTAAAATGGTTTTTTCTTGCACTAGTGGCTTAATAATATCAACAACATCTTGTACGGCAACATTCTTGACTGGAATGACTCGCGTTTGATAACCCGCTACTTTAGCTGATAAATCTGAAGTAAATAATGCATCAGCACTGGGTTCAATATGATAAATTTTTCCATCTTTCACTAAAGCCGCATTATTCATCCTAAGCACCATTTCTAAGGCGGGCAATAATTCTTCTTTAGTTAATGGCTCAGTAGTTTGCAATGTTACTTTTCCAGTTACTTTAGGACTTAAAACGTAACTTTGCCCTAAAATATCACTCAACACTACTTTAGCTACTTCGCCTAAATCTGCTTCGTCAAAATTTAGACTATAAGAACCCGTTCCTTTAACAACAGTTGCGCGACTTTTTTGGGGCGTAGCTGAAACGTATCTATCTGTACCTGGATATATCTCTTTACTGCCCTCTAGCACAGGAGTTGTATTTTCTAATTGAGGAAAAACCTCATCTGACACATTTTCTTTTACTGAATTTAAAGGCTGCTTTACTTGCTGTCTAGGAGATAATAATTCACAGCCAATAAGTGAAATACTTATCACCACAATATGAGTTAATTTAATTATTTTCGATGTCTTATTCATTTATATTCTCAGGGTCGGCCTCTGGAAGTTCCGAATTATCTACTGGGGGATTATCAGGTGAATCTTGTAATTTATTTTTTAATGAATTTTTATTCTTTACTTTCCTTAATAACAATTCTTTTGACTGGCTACCTTGCATGAAAATAACTTTATCAAGATAAATTTCGGTTAATTTCCAACCATCAAGATCTCCATCCTTGCTTAATCTTCTATATTTATCTTTAACTGTCTTGGAAGCTGTACGAGAAAGAAAGGCTGATAAACCATTTTTTGTAGAATAAACACCATTTAATTCCCAATCAAAAACAACAGGAGTGAGGGAAGAATTTTGAATTTCTTCTGGAGTTGGCTCATCAATCGGTCTACGACCTTTTATGAATAAAGGCCTAGCAACTAAATCCGCATAGCTTTCCTCTGATATTTTATGTAGATCAATATGAGGCATTTCATCTTGCACAGTTTTATCTTCTGTTGAATTAAGGGAATCTAAAACAGCCGATTGCGACCACATCGCGAACAACCACTCACCCAAAATTATCAAAATACAGGCAAAACAAATAGACGCTAATAAGGAAATTAATTTTGTATTCATTAAGCTGGGTTTCTCATAAAACTAACCGCCTGAAAATTAACATTCAACTCATTACTTGACTCCATTTGCTTGGTTACTCGATTTCGAGTGCCTCGCATAGGTCTTATATCAATCTGATTAATTATAATTAAAGGCTCTGATGTTTCAATTTTATACAACACCTTACGTAATACATCACTGTTTCCGGTCATTCTAACGCTTACAGTTATACGCTTAAAATTTTCTTTATTACTTAAGGGTAAAGCTTGCGTACTACTTAATTGTCCACCTGCTTCAATGATCGCTTTTTTAATAAACTCCTGCATATCTGCTGAAGCCAAAGCATCGGTATCTTGCAAATTAAAATAGCCTTGCATATCTTGTTGCTGATTAATAGTTGCCACGCTTTTGGTTATAAGATCCGCCTTAGCCAAAATACGTTCATATTTTTGCAACTTAAAGACCAGATCATTTTTTGTATTATGCAACTCCATTGCCTCACTCATTAAAGGCATAATAATGACTAAAAAAATAATTATAATTAAGCTAAATAAAATACCCAGCGCAATCGAACGCTGCTGAATCTCAGGTGATGAAAAGTCTATTTTTTTAAAGTTATTCATGCTCTTTAGCATCCGATTTGGCCAGATCAACTGTTATTTGAAATCTCTCCATTGAACTCACTCTATCCTGAGTAACGGGTGATGCAAAACGGGCATTTATAAATATTTCCGAAGCCTCCAGTGTTGCTAATAACGCTGATGCTGTTGGTGACTCACCTTGTATCTGTAGATGCCCCTCTGAATATTGAACATAGCTCAATGTAGTATCATCTTTTAGAAGTGAACTTAAAGTGTTCAGCATATCCACTAAAGCTGGAGCTGCACTTTTTTCTTTAATTAATTGATTTGTTTCATCGATAACAGCATCTATGGATGCTTGCATCGCTTTAACTTTTTTTGCATCCTTTTCCAAATCAGCCGCTTTTACACTTAATTCATTGACCGCTTGATATTCAAAAAAAACCGGCATAGCAAACACTAATAACAATAATAAACATGTCAAGCCTATTAATGCCCCATGCACTAATCTAGGCAAACTGGCCTTTTTTTGTCTCAATCTTTCAGGTAATAAATTATACCCATCATCGAGATCAGAAAGGTTATTCGGAGTACCTTGATAATCCACATAGGACGGTGATAAACCTATTGCTTGAACATCCTCAAACAAACCATCTAGCAATTCACGTGTTGTTAAAATCATCATAACCCTAATCTGGCCTGATTCATCTACACCTGACAAGGGTTTAACTGAGAAATACACTTGCTCTTGCTTAAAGGGTGTATATCTGTCGAGTTCATAAGCTACAACTTGAGCAAGATTTTCCTTAGCCGCTGCGGGTAAACTCAATTCTTTTTGAATAGCGTCTTGCCCTAACAACCTTAAAAGCACACTTGCCTTGCTTAAGCGCTCATCTTTTTCATACAAACTTTGCAAATCAACGGATTTATCAGCACAGGCAATACTTAAGAGATATTCTTCTTGGCCTGCAGAATAATAAGTTAATTCAAAATGCTCATCATTTTTAATAATAACTATGACACCTTGACTATCATTAATTATCTGATTAATCTTTTGAGGTATTAAAAAATCAAGTTCTCTCTTCCACCAACGAAAAAACTGCTTAATATTTACATCAATTGTTGAGTTCAGGTTCAGCATATTGTTTTACTAATAATTCACTCATAACATCAGAGAATAATGATTTGTTATTTGGCGTTGCATGCTGCCACTTTAATACTTGGAATGAACTCGCATCATTACCTTCAGGTTTCTCAACGACCACATGCAATCTGGCTTTAGAGTCTCCCGCTAGAAAAGCCTCTGAGATAATTGTCACAATATTATTTTTACCCGAAGCAGTTCTTTGTAGCCCAGAAGCCAAAGGAAGCGGTGGGGGCGGCAAATTGTTTCTAGCATTATCTATTCTTGCCAAAACAAAAGCCTCTATCATTTCTGCATCCATTCCAGAAATTGTTTTAAGTACTTCTTTAGTTGCAAGCTGTAAATCTACTTGAGGTTGACCCGAATTTACAGTGACTAAAGGCTCAAGCCATGAAAAGACCGTTTTATCCATACCTAAAACAAGCTGTAATTCTTCTACAGATTCAAATGGCTTATTTCTTGGTTCATAAGATAAACCAGCATCTTGATATTCTGCTTTTTCAGCACCATTAAGATTGACCAAATCATCCGCATCACGCCAATCAAGAATAGCACCAACTAACTTACTTTGAAATTCTTCATCAACAGGTGCGTTAACCATTAATTTTTGTAACAAAACTGGATCCGCCTTATTAAGGTCTATTTTACCTGTTTCGGCTTCTAGTCGTATTCGTATTTTTGCATGATTAGCCAAAATCTCATAAATACTACCATCCGCTTTCCAAGCTTTATTAATGTCAGAATTTAATAACATTTTTTCGGCTATCGCTATTCCCGATTCAGCTACAGCCTTTGCTTCAGCATTATTTTTAATAACAGCAGCAACCGTAGTTTCTCTACGCATAGTTAATGCAAAACTTCCTGCCATAATCATCAGTAAGCTAAGCACCCACAGCACTAAAACTAAAGCAACACCCTTTTGATTTTTCACTGCCCCGCTCCGTGCCCATTAATACCTACACTGTCAACGGGTGGAGAGGTTACTTTTAAATCAATAATTATCTCAGGCCAATAAATACCGTTCATCAATTCTATGTTTATTTTTACTAAATGCGGCAGTGTTGATTTGCCCACCCAATCATCTGCCCAAACACCTTGACTAGCAGGGTCATCAGCACCAAAGTACGCAATTTTAAAAGCTTTTACATGTTTAATTAAGGTAACTTCTTCTATTGAAGCTTCATCTCGTTCCATTCCAGTAGCAAACGGTTCAAGCGATACATTAATAAATCCCTCTTCGCCATCTTCATATAACGTCACTGAAAACATCTGTAGACCCGCGCGACCAACACTGGCAGGAAACGCTGATACAAAATGTAAAGTCTGTGAACCTCCTTGAAAAGAAAAGATTTTTTCTTCAGTTCCAGAGTCATTCCATAAGGGTCTTGCTACAGACAAATGCTGTTGAAAAAAATTATAAACAACCGCCATTTCATTAACGTTTGTTATTTTTCTTTCACCTTTTTCCCAACTATCCGCACAAATTTTTAAACTCGTAAATAACAAAACAACCATTATGCTTAATAACGTCAAGCCAATAAGTACTTCAATAAGCGTGAAGCCTTTCAGCTTATTGTTAGTAACGACCTTATCAACAGACATGATCAAGAACCATTAACCATTTTGATAGTCGTCAATTCAAATTGCCTATTGTTTAATTTATTAACTTGCCAACTAACAATAACTTTTACTTTAAATAAAGCTACAACTGTAGAAGAGGGTTCATTACTTGCTGAATCAAAAAAGTACGGTGACACAACCACTAACCAATCATATTTATCATTCTCTTTACCTGATTCTTCGCCTTCTCGCAAAGACGATTCAACTCCTGTTCTTGTCATTAATCCTTCTGCCAATTGAACTGCAGCAGTATAGTCCTCTGAAACCATTGCCGTATTAACACCACCAGAAAAAATCTTCAGCAAAATACCTAACGACAAGGCCAAAATAGAAAAGGCAATGACAATCTCCAGCAAGGAAAAACCCTGCTGCTTGCTAACGGACATTTTTATCATTTAAATCTATTTGCCCAGTTAACCAATTAATGTCAATTTGCCAAGACAAGTTACCTTGTTTTAAGACAACTCTTCCACCCGTTGAAGAACCATCTGCAAAAAATCGCACTCCAGCCAAACTCGTTCCTTTAGTTTGGCTTTTTGCTGTAACAACAGTAACACCTATAGATTTTGGAATTTGATACAGTTTATCGCGTCGACTTACGCTATAAGTATTGGCCTCCAGATCAATAATCACACTCATTTCTTGATGAGAAATTAAAGCTTCACCTCTTGCAAAACGTAAAGCTGAAACCAAATCTCTAGCGGCAATTTTAAGCTTAGTCGCCTCATTTCCCGATGATAAATTAAGACTAACCACCGAGAACCCCAAGACAATAATAAATAACACAACTATTAACTCTAATAGAGTAAAGCCGTTATTCCGTGTAATGGGGCCAGACATAAAGGCCTCTAGTTAAATAATTTAATTAACTGAAAACTATTCCCAACTAAGAACATCCTGATCTTCACCTTTACCACCTTCTCTTGCATCCGAGCCATAAGAAAAAATATCAAATTTGCCATGCTCACCAGGAAAAACATAATGGTATTCATTTTGCCAAGGATCTAATGGAATTTTAGCTTTGCCTAAATAGGGACCATTCCAGTGCCTTGCATTATCAGGAGCTTCAACCAAAGCTTGCAAACCTTGCTCTGAAGTTGGATAACTACCCATATCCAATTTATACATATCTAAGGTAGCTGATAAATCTTCAATTTGCACTTTAGCCGCTTTAGTCTTAGATTCCCCCATATGTTTCATGACTTGGGGGCCGACAATACCCGCTAACATGGCAATGATACCTAATACCACTAATAACTCAAGTAATGTAAAACCCGCCTGCCTACTATTTTTTAAATATTTCATTATTATATTTCCATTAAAAAGCTAAATCATTAACACTCAAAATTGCTAACAGAATTGACACTATAATCCCCGCAATCATTAGTCCTAACGTAATGATTAACATGGGTTCAAGAAACGCCAATAAACGCTGAATAGCCACTCTAAGCTGTTTATCGTATATCGTGGCTATTCTAAGTAGCATTTCTTCAAGCCGGCCTGTTTCCTCACCCATCTTGATCATTTGCAAGGCCATTTTAGGTAATAACGACTTTTCTAGTAAAGCCTCCGATAAATTCTTACCTTGCTTTAACTGTGCCTCAGCATTTGAAATTGTTTCAGCCAGAACCAAATTATCAACTGTTTCTCTGACTATAACCAAAGCTGAAATAATTGACACGCCATTACCTAATAATGTTCCCAGTGTTCGGCTAATATTAGCGGTTTCTTTGTTAGTAATAATCGTACCAGCTAAAGGTAATTTTAAAAAATAACCATCCCAGACTTTTTTTCTTACAGGATCAGCCATTTGATACTTCATATAACTAGAGATAATTAAAAACCCCAATAATAATGTCCACCAATAACTTTGTAGCCACTCTGCCAATCCCACCACAATTTGCGTTGATACGGGTAAAGCTTTACCTGCACTTTCAAACATCTCGGTAAACTGGGGAACCACAAAGGTCAACATTATAAATAATGATGCTAAAGACATTATTAACAAAATAATAGGATAAATTAATGCGGTACTAACAGTGTCCTTTAACTCCTGTGATCGCTCTAAATATTCAGCTAACCGCGTTAGCACCTCATCTAAACTACCACCCGCCTCACCCGCACGGATCATGTTTAAATAAAACTTGGTAAACACGCCTTGTTGTTGCTCCAAGGCATCCGCCAAAGACACTCCGCCCTTTACCTTTTCAAGAACCTTAGCGATTAATTTTGTTAATTTTTCATTATCTTCAGTCAAATCCATTAACACAAATAACGCTTTATCAATAGGTAATCCAGATTCTAATAATGTCGCTAATTCACCCGTAAAAAACCCAATGTCTTTAGGAGATAATTTAGCTTTTTTGGAGCCAAATCCTAAAAAAGAACCACTATTTGCGAGTGCAACCTTAATTGGAATATATCCTTCAGACTGAAATGCACTAATTAAGGCTTTATCATCAAGGGCTTCCCTTATCCCTTCTTCTGTTTCTCCAACACTATTAATAACTTTATATGAAAATAATGGCATTTTACGACTCCGTAGTCACACGCATAACTTCCTCTAAAGTCGTAACGCCCTCGACAACCTTAACTAAACCATTCTCATAAAGTGTTTGCATACCTTCAGCAATTGCTAATTTTTGAATAGCTCCTGCCTCTTCGTGGGCCATAATCAATTTTCTGATTGGATCTGTCATTGGTAAAAACTCGATAATAGCCAACCTTCCTCTATAACCTGTACCAGAACAGGAGGCGCACCCGACCGGCTTGTAAAGCAAAATGTCAGGCTCAGAGGTAAATCTTTCTAAACGTAATTCCCTAACAACTTCACGTGTAGCCACACTACTGACTTTGCAAGATTGGCACAATCGTCTAACTAAACGCTGAGCCAAAATGCCGTTAACAGTAGAGGTTAACAAATACTCTTCCAGTCCCATATCCAATAACCGCGTAACACCGCCTGCAGCGTCATTCGTATGCAGGGTCGATAACACTAAATGACCCGTCAATGCTGATTGCACAGCAATTCTTGCCGTCTCTAAATCTCGCATTTCACCGATCATAATAACATCAGGATCTTGACGAACAATTGAACGTAAAGCTGAAGCAAATGTTAAGCCTATTTGTGGTTTTGCTTGTATTTGATTAATCCCTTCCATTTGATATTCAACGGGATCTTCTACTGTAATAATTTTGCGTTGAGGGGTATTGAGTTGCTTCAAGGCTGCATACATAGTGGTAGATTTTCCACTTCCTGTTGGGCCTGTAATTAATATAATTCCATGCGGCATTGATAGAACATCAATAAATTGTTCTAAATGTCGACCAGCAAAACCCAACTGCACAAAATCTAATACGGTATTTTCTTTATCCAATAAGCGGATTACAACGCTTTCTCCGTGCATCGTTGGTATTGTTGATACCCGCAAATCTAATTCTTTACCTATCATCTGCACCTTAATACGACCATCTTGAGGCAAACGTCGCTCCGCTATATTAAGTTTAGCCATAATCTTGATACGAGAAATAACGGCTGCAGTTGACTTAACGTTAGGCGCATCAATTTCTTGCAAAACCCCATCCACGCGCAATCTAACTTTTAATGATTGCTCAAAAGGCTCAATATGAATATCTGATGCTCGTGTTTCAATAGCACGTTGCATAATCAAATTTACCATTTTGATGACAGGTGCTTCACTCGCCAAATCTTTTAAATGCTCTAAATCTTCTTCACCTAAATCATCAATAGTCAAATCATCAATTAATTTATCCATTTTTGAACGATCTTCACCATATTGAATATCAAGCGCGGCGTCAATTTCTGACAGCAAACCCACCTTGACGACAATTGATTTCCCAATCATCAAACTTAAAGCATTAATTGTAAAAGCATCCTCTGGATCCATCATTGCGATAATTGCTTGATCTTCAGTCGCACTTAAACCAATAATGTGATAATTTTTCAAAAATCGTAAAGAAACATCTTCTGGTAATTGTCTTTCAATCGGATATTGATCTGAACTTATTTTTTCAAATTGTCCTGAATCAACAAACGCATCAGCGACATCTAATTCAGAACATAAGCCTAACTTTACCAATAATTGCGGCAGACTCTCTGCTACAGATGTTTTTTGGACGCGCTCAACTTTTTTTAACTCCGAAGCAGAAAGCTTACCCCTTTCCTGTAAAGTTTTTAGTAAAGACTGATAAATCATAATAATTCCACAACTAAGGATTACTGCTTGTAAGTTGATGTTCGGTGCGCAAATATGTCTGAATAACCATCGAATATAATCTATGTTTGATTCAAAGTCTATTACGGTTATGTGAATATTAGTGGATACATTAGTTAAGTAATATCATTTAACTAATGATTTTAATATTTAAATTCTCAATATTAATTAGGTTTGGTTATTGTTTATGTCCTTGCCAACCATAATAACTAATATATAAATAGCCCAATGCCGGTACAAAAAAAGCACTTTGAAGTCCAATACTATCTGCAAAAACTCCTTGTAAAACCGGTAGAACTGCGCCCCCAACTATTGCCGCACATAAAATGCCAGACCCTTGCCCAGTATGTACGCCCAACCCCTTAACAGCCAACGAAAAAATAGTAGGAAACATAATAGAATTAAATAACCCAATGGCAAGAATAGCCCACATAGCGATCGATCCACTACTCAATATCACCACTAATACCAAAGTCATTGCCGATAACGCATTAAACAACAATGTGTTTTGGGGTTTAATTTTTTGCATAATTAAAGCCCCTGTAAAACGACCCAGCATGGCTCCGCCCCAATAAAAAGACACATACCGCCCCGCATCTTGCGCACTTAAATTTCCTATGAAAGCGTCACCCAAAAAGCTAATCAAAAAACTACCAATAGAGACTTCACTACCCACATAAAAAAAAATAGCCAGTGCACCTAATACTAAATGCTTATAAGACCAAACACTTTCATGTAATTCAACATGATGATTATCAATAGGATTAGAGGACGCTCGTTCAATTTCCCGTATTTTAGGTAATTTGAGAATAACAAAAATAACGGCGAGTCCAAATAGTACCGCCGCCAACAATAAATAGGGCGATTGCACGACTAATGCTTGGGCAATTTTATATGCGGATAACTGCTCAACACTAAGCACTTGAATTTCTTCAGCCGTTTTAACAGCTGTTGATAAAATAAATAAAGTCCCCAAATAAGGCGCAAGAGTAGTGCCCAAAGCATTAAAAGCTTGTGTCATAGTTAAACGACTCGATGCTGTCTCTGAAGGACCTAAGATAGTGACATAAGGATTTGCAGCCACTTGTAATAAACAAATACCTGCGGCTAAGACAAAGAAAGCAGTTAAAAATAGTGGATAAGAATGTAAGCCGGCCGCTGGATAAAACAGCAAACAACCAACGCTAGCAATTAACAAGCCCGTAATTATCCCACCTTTGTAATCGATCTTATCGACTAAATAACCACTCGGTATAGAAAATACAAAATAGGCGATAAAAAAACAAAACTGCACCAACATCGCTTGGGTATAGTTAAGTGTGAAAACAGCTTTTAAATGCGGAATAAGAATATCATTTAACGCGGTTATAAATCCCCAAATAAAAAATAAGGCCGTTAAAACTGTTAAAGAACCTGTATAACTATTTTTAGGCATAAAACACCTTATTATTCTGTCACTAAAAATTGTGCTGTCTCAGATCCCACCATGACTTTAAAGTCACCTGGCTCGACTAAGCGTTTTAAATCAACGCCAATAAATGACAAATCATTTGGTGTCAGAGTGAACGTTATATTTTCTTTTTGCTGTGGATTCAGTTCAACTTTTTTAAATGCCTTCAACTGTTTATTAGGGCGGGTAACAGTGGCAGCCATATCATTAAGATAAACTAAAACCGTTTCTTTACCTTTTATTGATCCCGTATTAGTCACATTAACGCTTATGTGAATTGGCTCTCCCATTTTGTAATGCGGCTTATCTATTGTTAAACCTGACGTTTTAAACTGACTATAACTTAAGCCATGTCCAAAAGGATACAATGGGGTATAAGAATTAGTATCAAAGTTTTCTATCGGCTTATGATCATACAGCACAATATCATTAGTATTTCTTGGATATGAAATCGGCAATTTACCATTTGGATTGTAATCACCATACAAAATATCTGCGATAGCAACACCGCCTTCCATACCCGGTAAAAAACCTAAAAGTACAGCAGAGGCATTTTCTGCTTGCTCAGTAATAATGCGCGGACGACCACCTAAAATGACCAGTACAACGGGTTTACCTGTTGCAAATAGGGCATTTGCCAACTCAACTTGAGCTTGGTCAATATTTAATGAAGGAATATTACCCATCGTCTCTGTATAGGGTTTTTCACCTAAACATAACACAATAATATCTTGATCTTTTGCCGCCTCAACCGCTTTTTTAATATCTATTTTGTCACCAAAACTAGCGCCACCTATATAAGTCACTTTAGACGTAGACTTTTTCTGTAAGGCGCCATAAACCGTCAATTTATCTTTTGGCAATAAGCTATCATTATCGCCTTGCCAACTAAGAGTCCAACCGCCATTTAATACACTCAATGAATTAGCCGTCGGCCCTGTAATTAAAATCTTTGCATCTTTTTTAAGTGGCAAAATATTCTGACTATTCTTAGCAAGTACAATAGATTCTCTAGCCGCTTGCAAATTAGTGGCAGTTGATGCCTGTGTTGCAAAATACTCATCGACTGATAACGGCAATGGAGTACCTTTAAATAAACCTGCTTGATCCTTTACTGTCAGAATTCTACGGACAGCTTCATCAATACGAGCCATCGGTACTTCACCTGATTTAACCAGCTCTATCAATAAGTCATAAAAAGAGTAATCGAAAGGCACCATACTCATATCAACACCAGCCATTACCGCAATTTTCACGGCTTCTTTGGGTGATGAGGCCAATTTATCACGCACATAAAGACGCTTTATATCTTCCCAATCTGATACAGCAACGCCTTTAAATCCCAATTCGCCTCTTAGTATCGTGGTTAAATAATGATAATTAGCGTGCCCAGGAATACCATCTACCTCACCCGAGTTAACCATAATAGTCGGTGACCCTGCCTTTATTCCCGCCTCAAAACTCGGTAAAAAATACTCCCGCAGCATCCGCTCACTAATCCATGCGGGCGTTCTATCTTTACCATTATTGGGTACGCTATAACCCACATAATGTTTCAAACAGGTTAAGCCTTTATTAGGTGCCGAAATATCATCACCTTGATAACCTTTTATGTAGGCAGATCCCAACACGGATGCCAAATGCACATCTTCACCATAGGTTTCCCACAAGCGTGACCACAACGGTTGACGACCAATATCCATTACCGGTGAAAAATTCCATTGCAGACCAGATACTCTTATTTCTTGAGCGGTGATTTCACCCTCTTTACCACTTAGCTCAGGATTAAACGTTGCCGCCATATTGATGGCTTGCGGAAACAAAGTGGAATTTTTAGTATATGAAGCCCCATGAATGGCATCAATACCATACAACACGGGGATTTTTAACCGAGACTTTTCAGTAACCGAATTAATTGTGTGAATTACTTTTCGCCAATCTTCAACTGATTGGGCTTTGTTATTGGGCGTGTTTAAAATTGAACCGACATGGCGGGTTAAGATAGCGTCAATTAATTTAGCTTGATCTATTAACTCATCACCTTGACCCGCAATGACTGAAAAATCAATTTGAGTCATCTGCCCTACTTTTTCTTCCAGCGTCATCGTTGCTAAAAGCATTTCTACCTTATTAGATTGCTGACTAGACTCTAGATTTTTCACTGAACACCCCACCATCGCAATTGACAAAGTCATTATAAAAATAGTTCTTATATGCAATTTATTTTCCTACCCAATCTTTTAAAATCATTAAATATTAATTAATACCAACTGTTATGACTGTGGATTAACCAAAAGATTGACCAAGATTTGCTCATAAATGGCACTTAAAATTTCTAAATCCTCTACAGCCAGATGTTCATTAATTTTATGGATACTTTCATTCAATGGCCCCAACTCAAGCACTTGGGCTCCTGTCGGCGCAATAAACCGCCCATCTGAAGTGCCACCACCCGTATCATCTGAAGTTTCAAATCCAGTCACTGTTTTGATAGCAGCATGCGTTGCATCAATCAATGCGCCTTTTTCTGTTAAAAACGGATTACCTGACAAACGCCATTGCAGATCATATTTAAAATCGTATTTATCTAAAATCGCACAAGTACGTTGCTTAATGATCTCTTCATTTAATTCTGTACAAAAACGTAAATTAAATTGCACCTCTGCAGTCCCCGGAATAATATTTTCAGCACCCGTACCTGAATTAATGTTAGACACTTGTAAACTGGTAGGCGGAAAAAATACATTGCCATAATCCCAAACTTCTTCCGTTAATTCTTTTAAAGCAGGCGCAAAACTATGAATTGGGTTATCTGCTAATTCTGGATAAGCAACATGTCCTTGAATACCAATAACGGTTAACTTAGCGCATAAAGAACCTCTGCGCCCAACTCGAATCACATCACCTATTTTCTTGTCACTTGAGGGTTCTCCAACTAAGCACCAATCAATCTTTTCTTGACGCTGTTCAAAAACCTCCATCACTTTGACCACCCCGTTTGTGGCAGCTCCCTCTTCATCACTCGTTAGTAAAATACCAATTGAACCCGCATGATCGGGATATTTAGTGACAAATCGTTCAACAGCAGTCATGAAACAAGCAATACCGCCTTTCATATCAGCCGCGCCTCTGCCGTATAATTTTCCATTTCGGATTGTGGGTTCAAAAGGAGCCGAGATCCAAGCCTCTAGTGGGCCAGGGGGAACCACATCTGTATGGCCTAAAAAAGTAAACAACGGTTTTACATTGCCACGTTTTAACCATAGATTTTGTGTATCATTAAAGTTAAGTCGTTCTTCTACAAAACCTAAACCCCGTAAACGATCAACAATATAATCCTGACAACCTGCATCTTCAGGTGTGACCGACGGTTTTTTTATTAAATCTTTAAGAAGCTCTAACGTATCACTCATAATAATTCTGTACTATAAGACTCAGTTTTAAAGCCAACAATAAGCTTTTTGCCAGTATCTAAAAGTGGTCTTTTGATTAAAGTAGGGGTTATCAGCATTAAGCTTAAAGCTGTTTCTAAATTGATATGAGTACGTTGCTCATCGTTTAATTGTCGCCAACTGGTACTACTGCGATTTAACAGCGTATTCCAATCCACACGTGCCGCAAAGTCTTGAAGTTGTTCTGATGTTAGCCCATCAACTCTAAAATCATGAAATTGATAGACTACTGAGTTTTGATCAAGCCAACGCCGTGCATTTTTAACCGTATCACAGGCTTTTATTCCGTACAGCGTCACCATGTTTATAACTGACTGTTTAACAACTCATCAATGCTGGGTAATTGCTTGTCAACTTTACAGCGGTTTTTATAAACATCAACAAACTCCATAAAAGCTTGTTCAAGATCGGCAAGAATCTCTTCTTCGTTCTCGCGCTCTTCATCGGGTACATCTTCTGATTCTAAATATTCACGCTGTAAATCCACTTCACTATTAAGAGCTAATGTGGCGTATATAAGGGCATTATTTGATATTTTATCGCTCATAATATTTAGTAGGATAATGTTAAGGAAAATTACAAATGCGCATCATAATACTGACAAAGGCAGTATTGAATTAGGCACATTATTCAACCGGTTTTCTATAATGTAAAGTCACACCTTGTAAAAAATTTCTTATAATTTGATCGCCACATTCTCTATAATTCTTATGGCCTTTTTGTCTAAAAAAAGCACTCAACTCACCTTTAGAAATATTAAAATCCGCTAACTTTAAAGTATTGAGCATATCATCTTCTTTAAAATTTAAAGCGATACGTAACTTCTTTAGAATACTGTTATTTGTTAAAGATACTGCTGGCTTTTTATCTTGCTCGGGCTTTTCTTCTAACTTACCTCTTTTATAAGCAATTAATCCTGTTAAAAAATCATCCATATACTGATTAGTTAAGGCAACAAAACCTTCTTGATCATCTTTTTTTAAATAACTTAATAACTCATCACGAGTTAGCGTTAAATCGCCTAAAGAAAATATTTCTAGCATCGTTACATCATTTAAATCTAGCGCATACCGCACTCGACGCAATACATCATTGTTAATCATTTATGATCCCGTTTTAAGATAGTCTTAAATATTTCAACCAAGCGACGAGAGACTATACCTGATTGATAACTACTTGATAAAACACTCTCGTCGCACTTGATTACATACCCACTTAAAACTTAAAGTAAACCTCTTAATCTCTTAATAACTCATTAATACCTGTTTTGCTACGCGTTCTTTCATCTACTTGTTTAATAATAACCGCACAGTACAGGCTATATGTACCATCTGGAGAAGGTAAGTTACCTGAAACAACGACTGAACCAGCAGGAATACGACCATAAGTAATTTCACCGGTCATACGGTTAAATATTTTAGTACTTTGGCCAATATATACGCCCATTGAAATAACGCAACCGTCTTCTACAATCACACCTTCAACAATTTCAGATCGAGCACCAATAAAACAATTATCGCCAATAATGGTAGGACCCGCTTGTAAAGGCTCTAAAACACCACCAATACCCACGCCACCTGATAAATGCACATTTTTACCAATTTGCGCACAAGAACCTACCGTTACCCATGTATCAACCATCGTACCACTATCTACATAGGCACCAATGTTAACGTAAGAAGGCATTAAAATAGCACCCGGTGCAATATATGAACCATGACGAGCGACGGCATTAGGCACTACACGTACACCTGCTTTAGCAAAATCTTCTTCCGTATAGTTAGAATATTTACACTCAACTTTATCGTAATAACGCGTATTACCGCCATCCATTAAACGGTTTTCATTAATCCTAAACGATAATAAAACTGCTTTTTTTATCCATTGGTGCGTAACCCAATCACCATCAATTTTTTCAGCAACTCTTAACGTACCGTTATCTAATAAATTTAATGTTTCAGTAACAGCCTGACGAATCTCAGCCGATACATTTACTGGTGTAATTTCGCTACGTTGTTCAAAAGCATTTTCTATAATATTTTTTGTATTGTTCATCATCACATCTATAAAGTTTGAAGAAAGTTTTTAATTCGATGGGCTGCCGTAATGCAATCCTCTAATGGCGCAACTAAAGCAATTCTTACATGATTAATACCAGGATTTATTCCCGCAAAATCACGTGACAAATAACTGCCAGGTAACACAGTAATATTTTCTTGGGCAAATAGTTGTTGGGCAAAATCTGTATCTGCTATCGGTGTTTTTAACCACACATAAAATCCAGCTGAGGGTTTATTAATCTCACACACATCCCTAAGAATCTCTATAAATGCCGCAAATTTGTCCCGATACAAACGACGATTTTCAATCACATGCGCTTCGTCCTGCCAAGCTTTAATACTGGCCTGTTGGGTGGGTAAAGGCATTGCACAGCCTTGATAAGTTCGATATTGAAAATATTGCCCTAAAATATCGGCGTCCCCCGCCACAAATCCAGATCTTAATCCAGGAGCATTGGATCTTTTGGATAAACTATGAAACACCACACAACGCTTAAAAGAAGTATTACCCATACTATAAGCGCTTTCTAATAAACCCACAGGCGGATTTGCTTCATCATCGTACAGTTCGCTGTAACACTCATCAGAAGCAATAACAAAGTCATATTTTTCCGCTAAGCACAATAATTTTTCATGATTTACTTGTGACATTACTGCGCCACTTGGGTTACCTGGCGAGCAAATGTAAATCAACTGACAACGTTGCCATATTATTTCTGGCACAACATCAAAATCCGGTAAATAATTATCTGTTGCTAAGGTATTTAAAAAATAAGTTTCCGCGCCTGCCAATAAGGCCGCCCCTTCATAAATCTGATAAAAGGGATTAGGCATAATAACAATAGGTTTAAGCGTTGCATCAATCAAGCATTGTGCAAAAGAAAATAAAGCCTCACGCGTACCACTGACTGGTAAAACCTGAGTTTCAGGATTAATAAAGTTGGCAGGAATATTAAAACGCTTAACTAACCAAGCTGAAATACTCTGTCTTAATTCAAAAATACCTTTAGTGGTTGGGTAATTAGATAATCCCTTTATGTGGTCGAGCAACGCTTGTTCAATTAAAGGTGGCGTGACATGAGCTGGCTCACCTATAGATAAAACAATAGGAGATTTATTCTCCGGTGGCGTAATACCCTGCTTTAACTGCGCTAACTTTTCAAATGGATAGAGGTGTAAATATTTTAAGTTAGGAGTCATTGCCAATATCAAAATAACAGTATTATACCTATAGTATAACATTGATCCGTTTAGGCTCGGCACACCTACTTATTAATTTTCTTTATGTTAAATGTATATTGAATTAGTTTGTAATTAAAAGCTCTTGAGCCAAACTAACAATTGAAGTACTTTTTAGGGGATTCAATGATGTGTATCAACCCTATCAGGAAGCTTATCAACTTCCCGACAGGGTAACTAAAACGATTAGATTAAGCTTTTTAATTTTGCAAAATCTTCTTTAGCGCCTCTTAATTCTTGCTCTGCTTCTTGTAATGCTGATTCTTTAGCATGAGCTGCAGCTGATTTTAATTTTCTGTTAGCTTTAGCGCGTGCATTATCAACCTTATCATTCGCATTGATTTCTTTGCTTAAATCACTTGCTGCTTTAATAAGAGCTGCTGCTTCATCACCAGATGCACCTTTAGAAATACCCTCAATTGCAAGCTGGATTTTACTCACGACTAAATCGATTGCATCTTCTGGTTTATAGGTAACTCTGCCAGGATCAGTTTCAGCCAAAGCTGCTGCTGAAAAAGTACCTGCAGATGCTGCGATCACTAAAGATAGCAAGATTTTTTTTAATGATTTCATATTTTACTAGACCTCAAGTTGTTGTAATTTATAATTATAAAGGTAAGCACATTAAAAAATGTGCTTACCAATAATAATTCTATCACATTTAATATGCTTTTAACTTAAGAATGTTAAAGAGTCGCTATTAGGTGATATTTATTCGAGTCATTGATTGGTTCAGTCTATACAATAAAAACCGAACCAATCAGAATCTTTTATTAATGTGATAAATCGTATTTTGCTTTCATTTCTTTAAAAGCAACCAATGCTTTCTCTAAACCTTCAGAAGCGGCAGCTGTATCGCCTGAATCAAGAGATTTACGTGCTGCTTTTAGAACATCTGTAGCTTTTTGACGTTGACGTTCAGTTAATTCAAAACGAAACTCTTTAGATGCTTGAGCCGCTTCTAGAATGTCTTTAGAAGCAGTTGATAAATCACCACCTTTAACAGCAGCTTGTGCCGTTGCAATTCCTGATAATGTGTTTTCAATTGCTTCTCTTACCGCTTCTTCGCCTTTAGGCGCAGCAATAGCAGATGAAGAAACCGCAGCGATAGATGCTGCCATTGCAAAAGAAACTAAAACTTTTTTTAATACGCGCATTACTTGTTAAACCTCAAAGTTAATATTTTAATAAATTTTAGAAGCAAATCATTAACCCAAAAAACCTATCAACTTAAGGCTTTAAAGTTAATAACCCAGCTACGGACTGGGATTCTAACACAGAAAAATAAATTTAAGGCAATAGATAATGCAAGATTCTTACTTTATTAAAGTTTTTTGAGGATATAATCCAACCAACATAAGGGCAAAACTCGCTTTAAAAAAACAAACAAATAAGTTGGAAATGTCACGTAGTAACGTATTTTAGGACGTTTAGCCTCAATAGCATGAACCACCTTATCGGCAACAGCACTAGCCGGCAGAGTAAAAACAACCGTAGGACCTTCCTTTTGCAAACGAGCTTCCATCGCCTCATAAGCCGCTTTATGATAACTATTAGTTGGATCAATATGTTGTTTATATAAAGCGTAAGAATTGGTTCTAAATTCACTTAAAATAGGGCCAGGTTCAATTAAAGAAATATAAATACCTGAGCCATACAATTCAAGACGTAAGGTATCAGCCAAACCTTCTATTGCAAATTTGCTGGCGTTATAAGCACCGCGATAAGGCATAGCGACCAAACCTAATATAGAACTATTATAAATAATCCGACCATAGCCTTGCTGACGCATCACTGGCAATACAAGATTCGTCAATTCATGTGTTCCAAAAAAATTAATTTCAAACTGTGAAGTCAATACTTCACGAGTTAAATCTTCTACCGCTCCTGGTTGCCCATAAGCACCATTATTAAACAGCACATCAATTTTTCCTTCCGTTAATTCCAGCATCTCTTGCACAGCTTTTTTTATACTGACACTCTGCGCTAAATCTAATTGCAAAGCCGTAAAACCTTCATTTCTTAAACGCTCTACATCAGCCAATTTCCTTGCTGATGCAATAACATGATGACCCCTCGCTTTCAAAATACCCGCCGTGGTGTACCCAATTCCAGAAGAACAGCCTGTAATCAAAATTGTTTTAGATAAACTCATTTTATTGCTCTATAGATAATAGTGAAAAATTATAACTCAAAGCTAATCAACAAAACATTTCTTGATGTGGCTCAATTTTCTTAAACGATATTTTGTTTTAATAACAAGCTGTTGATGCCATTCAACAGCTTCTTAAAATTAGTATTAAAACACTGGAGAATAAATATGAGTACTGACGTTCAAGAAAAAGATAATTTTTGGCTTTGGGTAGGTGGTGCTGTTTTGGCTGTAGTTGTTACCGTTGTGATAATTAAATCTAGTGAGCATGAAAAATTTGAAACATCAGCAAAAGCAATTGCTGAAGATCCAGCCAATTCAGCTTACAGAAAATAATTGACTCTACCTCATAGACGATTATTTCGTTTTAATGTTTTAAAGCACACATATAAAGCCAAACATCGATTTGTTATGTGCCGCTGTTCTAAATAAATCCTCGTTATTTTAGGCTGTTTAATGAATAAGTTGTATAAAAGTTAAACAGCTCTTTTTTATCAATGATTTTAAATTGCTTAGACTTAACTTCAATCAATTTTCGTGATTGAAATAAATGAATAATTCGACTGACCGTTTCATGAGCAATTCCCAAATGATTGCCAATTTCTTCTCTGGACATACTCAAACGAAACTCAAGCTCCGAATAGCCACGCACTCTTAAGCGCTCTGATATATTTAAAATAAAACTAGCTACGCGCTCTTCCGCAGATCGTCTACTTAATAGAATCATTTGCACTTGTGAATCTAATTCATTACAAGATCTCTGTAACAACAGATGACTTAAATTAGGTGTATTAATAGTCAACTGTTCAATTTTATGAGCCGGTAAATGACAATAATTAACTGTTTCCAGAGCGACTGCCGAACAAGTATGTAATTGTGTCGCCACGCCATCAAAACCAATAATTTCTCCTGGTAGCATAAACGCCACCACTAATTCATTTCCATTTTGATCAAGACTGACTAATTTGGCACTACCCGACCTTAAAGCAACCATGCCTCTAAACGGGCTGCCCGAATGATAAATCGCCTCCCCTTTTTGGCGAATATTATCTCGACTCACCAATAAAGCCAACGCGCCTATTTCTTGCCTATCTAAGCCCTTAGGAATACATAAATTATCTAAGTTACAGTTTTCACAGGTAACTGGTTGATAGATTGTTGAAACCTTTGAAACATTAAGATTTGACATCACTTTAAATAGAAAAACATCCTATTAAAAAACAATAGGCATGAGTTATAAATAATTTATTAAAAAAGAGTTACATCGCTAGGGTTAATATCAGCATCATAATCGATACCATCAATACCAAAACCAAATAGTTTTAAGAAATCAGAGCTATACGCTTTATAGTCAGCTAACTCTGCAATGTTTTCTTCGGTTACGGCTTCCCAAATTGCTTCAACTCGGCTTTGAACATGCGACTCTAATTCTTTTTCATCCACACGATAACGGTTTACAGCATCTATACGTGGCGTATCGGTATATAAACATTCTGAAAATAAACGCTCGATTTGCTCAATACAATGCTCATCAGTGCCTTCTGCCTTCATAATCTTAAACAAGATCGACAAATAAAGCGGCATCAATGGAATTGCAGAACTTGCTTGTGTCACTAAGGCTTTTAATACGGCAACATTAGCCGAGCCGTGTATAGATTTTAATTTTTCATTAAGCGCTTTAGAAGCACGATCCAAATCTTCTTTCGCTTTACCGATCGTCGCTTGACCATAAATAGGCCAGGTTAATTTATCACCTAAATAAGTATAAGCTACCGTTTTTGCACCCTCTGCTAATAAATCAGCTGCTTGTAACGCTTCTATCCATAACTCCCAATCTTCACCACCCATCACTTTAACGGTATTAGCAATTTCTTCTTCAGTTGCTGGCGCCAAGGTTAATTCGTTAATGGTTAATTTGTCGGTATTTAAATTCTTAGAAGTGTGAGCAGAACCAATCGGTTTTAAAACAGAAGAGTAAACTTGTCCAGTGACTGGATCAGTCCGACGCGGCGATGCCAAACTGTAAACCACTAAATCAATCTTACCTAAATCGGCTTTAATTTTTTCTATCGTTTGATCTTTAATTACTGTAGAAAACGCATCACCGTTAATAGTGTAAGCATATAAACCCGCCGCAGCGGCAGCATCATGAAAAGCTGATGTATTGTAATAACCTGCAGAAGCGGTTTTTTCTGATGGTGCTTGTTCATAACAAACACCTAAGGTTTTTGCACCACTACCAAAAGCCGCAGTGATACGAGAAGCCAAACCATAACCTGTTGAACACCCAATCACTAACACATTTTTTGGCTGAACTTGATTAGCATCCGTATTTACATGCGCCTTAACATACGCAATCTGTTCTGCAACATTGGCTTTACAGCCTTGTGGATGTGCATTAGTGCAAATAAAACCTCTGACTTTGGGCTTAATAATCATAACTCGACCTTATTAAAAATTAGCAATTTCTGTTAAAACAACAGACAAAATAGTGTGGCGGAATTATACACTAATGGAGTTAAGCTGTTGTAACTGCATCTTCTTGATAATAATGGCTCACTATTCTAAACAGAACGGCTGTTATTAACATTAAGCCAGTAAAAAACCAAAAATAACTAGCACCCGCTAACTTAGTTGAACCATCTGGATTTTGAATAATAAAATTAACCGCACTGGTAAACAAATTACCCACTGCAACGGATAAAAGATAAAACGCCATCACAAGCGACTTCATCGTTTTAGGTGCTTGAGTATATGAAAACTCTAAACAGGTAATGGAAACCATCACCTCCGCAGACGTTAATAAAACATAAGCCAATAATTGCCAAATGATAGAGGGTGCATAACCCGCATCTAATTGCATTTGTAAAACACTCGGAATTGCAAAAGCTAACGCCGTTAAAAATAAGCCTATGGACATTTTTGTCAGTGCTGTTAACTTTATAAATCGACTTAAAAACGGATACAAGCCATACGAAAACAAAGGTACCAACAGCATAATTAATAAGGGATTCGCCGCTTGAATTTGTGAAGACAACAACTCCACCCCAAACACCATCCGATCCATTTTTTGAGCCTGCACCACCCAAGAAGACCCTGTTTGATCGAACAAAGCCCAAAACATCGCGATAAAGACATAAATTGAAGCCAACTTTGTTAAACGCTTTAAACCAATCTGACTACACAACTCTTTTATAACTTGCATGCCTGCAGGAGGCACATGCACAAAGCGATATCGACCCGACCAAAAAATGAGCGTAGACGCCAACATTAATAAACCGGGCACAGCAAAAGCAATCGCAGCCCCTTGATGTTGCAACAACCAAGGCACTATTAACATAGCTCCAAAAGCACCTAAATTAATAGCAAAATAAAACCAACTGTACACTTTTGACATTAAATGCTGATTATTAGTACCAAACTGATCTCCTAAATGCGCAGACACACACGGCTTAATGCCCCCCGCACCCAAGGCAATCAAAGCCTGACCCAATAACAAACCCATACGCGTGTTATCTAAGGCCAATGCAAAATGGCCAACACAATAAACGAGTGATAAAAGAATAATCGTCCGATACTTACCTAGCACCCCATCGGATAATAAGGCACCCAGCAAGGGCATAAAATACACACTGGACACAAATAAATGAAAATAGCCTTGAGCCTCATTTTCTGTCATGACATCCAGTTGCCCAGACGCATTCAATAAATATTGGGTCATGAATATCACCAAAATAGCACGCATACCGTAATAACTAAAACGCTCAGACGCCTCATTAACTATGATATAAGCAATACCAGAAGGTAATTGCGTTGATTGATCAGGTGATGTTTTATACATTATAGTGTCATCAATAAAATAGGTTAATGATTCGATACCGAAAAACCCACAGTGCCATAAAACTCATTACCTGAGTTTGTCTCAGGCACACCCACTCCAAAATAAACTTGAGTCGTTGGCAGTACTCGAAACCATGTATTCACCATTGCACCCGATAAATTATTAGATCCAGAAAAGTAATCACCAGTAAAGGTTAAAAAATTGGGCATCGCTTCGATACTAAAACCACCCGTAAAACCTATGTAATCCGTAGTAGTCGTTAGAGCTTTATTGGCCCAAAAAGTACCCGCATGTAAATTTATTGATTTATTGGGTTGATAAACTAATAAGCCATAATCTACATTATGCAGAGCCTTAGATCCACTATCCAAGGTAATTCCATTCTGAGTACCCAGCGTGACTAAGAAACTCTTTGGCAATTGTATCGTTTTAGATAGGTTGATATAGGTATCTGCTTGGTAATTCTGCGCACCACCACCCACTACCGCTACATTGTATGATGCTAACTGAATATCCCAGCCATTAGAAGCAGAATAATCAAGGGTCGGGTTAACATAAAGCGTATTAACGGGATCATCAGTATTAATGTTATAGTAGTTAAGCTCTACAGTGCCTGTAAGTACCTCATCTATTGAATTTGGAGTGGTATCTACCTTAATTTTAGCTTTACCTTTAGCATATAAAGACCAAGGTAGACTCAAGAAAACTAACAGCAAAATAAATTTACTCTTCATTAGTTATTTTATCTATTAGCCAACACATAAATAAAAAAAAATAATGGATTGGTTTAGTAATATATGAGAGAATTTGGAAAAATGCTTCATGTTATAAATTTTTTAATCAAAATTAATATCAATATTAACTAACTATGATTTAAAATTAAATTGTTAATCCCCCAATACAATTTATTTATCATAATAACGTCCCCTATTCTACACTAAGGCCTCATGGAAAAAAAAGTTGCAATAATTGGATTTTCATACAGATTACCTAATTCATCTAACAACTGTTTTTGGAAAGACTTATTAGAAGGCCGAGATTTAATCACAGAAGTTGACCCTGATAGATGGTCAAAAGACATCTTTCAGCATCCCAATCGAAATAATCCTGGCACAAGCTACACTTTTTCATCAGGTACTATAGGAGATATCTCAAGTTTCGACGCCGAATTCTTTGGAATATCACCCAGAGAAGCAGCCATCATGGATCCTCAACAATTACTATTGCTTGAGATGAGCTGGGAAGCATTAGAAAACGCTGGCATCAAACCTTCTAGTATACGCGGCAGCCAATCTGGCGTATTTATTGGTATTTCAAGCACCGACCACTCTTATCGATTAGCTGACGATCTTGCTGCAATTGACGCGTCAACTGCCACTGGCAACGCCTTAAGTATTGCGGCAAACCGAATTTCGTTTGCTTTAGACTTATGTGGGCCAAGTTTTGCTGTAGATACTGCCTGCTCTTCTTCCATGGTAGCCTTTCACCAAGCCTGCAAATCTATACTTAGTGGCGAATGTACCCTAGCCTTAACAGGTGGGATTAGTCTTCATTTACATCCTTTTGGATTCATCATATTCTCAAAAGCATCAATGCTGTCACCTAGAGGACGTTGTAATCCCTTTGATGAAAGCGCAGATGGTTACGTAAGATCAGAAGGGGGTGGAATATTTGTACTTAAAGATTACGATCAAGCCATGGCTGACGGTAATACTATTCTTGCTATCGTAGCAAATTCTGGTATCAATACTGATGGTCACAAATCTGGCCTAACAATACCGAATCCAAATGCACAAGCCACCCTACTGCATCAAGTTTATGATCAAGCGGGCATAAATGCTAACGAAATTGATTATATAGAAGCGCATGGCACAGGCACCTCTGTAGGAGATCCACTTGAAGCAAAAGCCTTGGGTAACGCACTTGGAAAGCTAAGAACAACTGATAATCCCTTATTAATAGGCTCAGTTAAAAGTAACCTAGGACATCTTGAACCCGCATCTGGCGTTGCTGGACTTGTAAAAGCACTTTACTGCATTCAAAAACGCATAATTCCAGCTACTATTGGTATTAAATCACTTAATCCAAATATCCCATTTGAAGACTTAAATCTTAAGGTGGTCACAGAAACCCACCCCCTTAAAGAAACAGGAAAACTAACTATTGGCATTAATTCATTTGGTTTTGGTGGAGCAAATGCACACGCAATACTAGAAAGCCACGAACAATCAAACACGACTCCCAAAAAGCACAAAATCAAAAGTTTTCCAATCATCCTTACAGGAAAAAATGCAGCAGCACTCAAGGATTCTGCACTCCATTTTGCCGCTTTTATTGAAAACCAAACTGATACTACAATATACGACGTTGCTTACTCAACGGTATTTCACCGAGACTGGCATGATCACAGAGCTATTTTTTATGGAAATTCTAAAGAAACATTCATCAATGCCCTTCTTAATTTCGCCAATTCTAATTCAAAACACCCACAAGTTGAATCAATTGTAGCGGTTTCCGCCCCATTTGGCCCCGCTTTTATATATTCGGGAAACGGTTCTCAATGGGCTGGAATGGGGAAACTTTTTTTAGAGGAAGCCCCTGAATTTAAAAGGACTATCGAAGAAATTGATATCCTATTTAATCAATACGCTGATTTTTCACTACTTGATGAACTTTCAGGTAAAAATGGATTAGATAGATACCAGTTCACCGAAATATCGCAACCCGCTCTTTTTGCCATTCAAGTGGGTATAACCCTATTTTTAAAACAAAAAGGCATATCACCTTCCGCTGTAGCTGGTCACAGTGTAGGAGAAGTTGCTGCGGCTTGGGTCTCGGGCGCATTAAGTTTAGAAGCCGCCGTAAAAGTTATCTACCATCGCAGTCAATTACAAGGGACAACTAAAGGCAAAGGCGCAATGACGGCTGTTGGACTAGGTCTAACAGCAATGGAAAAGATCTTCACAGACTTGCAACTTTCAACATCATTAACCATTGCAGGGGTAAATAGCTCAAATGGCTTAACTATTGCGGGTACCGTAGAAGCGTTAGATCAACTTGAAGCTGCGTTAAATGCCCATAATATTTTCTACAAAAGACTTGATTTAGACTACGCATTTCATAGTCCTATCATGGATGAAATTGAAACAGGCGTTAAAGAAAGCCTCGCTGATTTAAAGCCTAATCAAGCTAACATACCCTTCTATTCAACGGTAACTGGCGAATTAATAAATGGCAATACACTCGATGCCGAGTATTGGTGGCATAATATTCGTAAACCCGTAAAATTTGAACAAGCCATCAAGAACATCTTAAAAAGTGGCACTAACATATTTCTTGAAATTGGCCCCCATACCGTTTTACGAAACTACATCAATACCAGCGCAAAAGATTTAGATATTAACATTCGCATCTTATCTACCCTAACGCGCGACAATGACAGCTTACAAAAAATCACCGAAACGTTTAATCAAACAATTATTACAGGAGTTACATTCGATTGGTCATCAATTTTTACAACGCCCGGTCGATTTACGCCACTCCCTAACTATCCATGGCAAAGAGAACAGCATTGGCATCCAATTTCATCCGAATCACTTGGCTTAATTTATCGAGACAAAATACATCCACTACTTGGTTTTCCTCTTAAAACCCATGATTTAACATGGGAAAACCAACTCGATATTTATTTAAATCCAACACTAGCAGATCATATTGTTGGTGGAGCAACCGTATTTCCTGGGGCTGGTTTTGCAGAACTTGCGCTAGCCGCTTCTTTCGCATGGAAAAACACTGATCTAGCGGAAATAGAAGAACTAACAATACAAACCCCTTTACTCTTAAACAACACCCTAGCTAAACTCATCCGTCTAAATATTGATGCAAAAGATGGAGCATTTGCTATCAAAAGCAGACAGTATGGCAGCAACGAAAACTGGACTGAACATAGTAGCGGTCGTATTTTAAGCGAACCCAATCAATTATTATTTAAACAAATAGAACCTGCATTACCCACTCGCCAACCAGACTTTACCAGCATTAGCCACAATCAACTCACTAGCGCAAATGACCTAACTTATGGCGAAGCATTTCAATGCATTGATTTCGGTTGGATAGAAGAAAACTCAGCCATCGCTGTTTTCAAAATCCCAGAAAATATAAAAATTGAGCTTACACACTATCACTTACACCCCAGTCTATTAGATTGCACTTTTCAATTAATCTTTCAGATACTTAAAGATTATGTAGATACCCATGCAGGCGTTACCTTTATCCCAACAAAACTGGGGAATCTTACTTTCAATTACAAGGCTGGAAAACCAAACTTCGCAAAAGCCACACTTCTACGCCATACGCCTCGCTCGCTCATTGCAGAATTTTGTATTTATGATGAGACAGGGTTACCCATCGCTGTTATAAAAGAAGCACGCTTTCGCAGTATTAGACTCAGCAAAAGCCCAACAGATCATTTAGATTATCTCAAATATCAAAGCATACCAGCACCACACACAGGTATTGATATTAAACCAAACACGATAGTTTGTATTAAAGAAATACAGGCAGTTATGTCTAAATTAGTCAGACGTGCCGCACTTCATGGAATTTATAATTGCTATTCAGAAGAAGTCGAACCCTTACTTGAATGCCTCTGTAGTCTGTATACAGAACAAACCTTAAGAAGTTTATCTACCAACGGCGAAACACTGTCACACCATGATATAGACGCTTATCAAAACGCTAACAACGCACAATTAGCTTATTTTAATTATCTGCTAACCAGTGCGAAAGAAGATCAAATACTCATTGCATTGAATGATGAATGGAAAATTTCATCAAACCATCATTTTCAAGCGTCAGTTGAAAATATATGGAATAGTTTAATTGCTGATTACCCAGATTATTTTCATATCATTCATGCAGTAGGACGCATAGGAATGCATCTTACTGACCTTCTTCAAGGTAAACTAACACTACAGCAAATCTTACCTCAAGAATCCACACTCAGTGCACTCAATAAACAAGTACTTGGAGCCGAAGGCCAACAAAAAATAGGTCAGAGTCTGAGAGATTTATTGTGTGAAAGTATAAATCAACTTCCCGAGGGTCAACTAGTCAATGTACTTGAAATTTGCAACGATAAACCGCTTTTTGCTATTGATATCTGTGCGACTATAGATTCTAGTCTATGCAATTATGTTTTCGCAGGCACTACACCCGAGGCATTAGAAACCTTATCGGAACTTAAGGAACAATTTCCAAATATTGCAACAACGCTGATTCAAAATGATTTAGAGGCACCTGAGTACAACGCAATTTATCACATTGCGATCATTAGCCTTAATTTTGACACCATTGAAGAAAGTCATATTGCTTTAAATCAAGCTTATAAAACCCTATTACCAGGCGGGATTTTAATCATCATTGGTCAACATACCTGCCGATGGATTGATTTTATTTTTGGAGGTCGAAATACCCATTGGTCACAAGAAGAAAACGGGCAATGGTTATCCAAACAACAAAATGCTTTATTCTGGCAACGCCAAATTGAAGAACTTAACTTCACTAATAGTACAATTTACAGCGTATCACCCGAAACCTTATCAGGCCCCTATATTCTGCTAGCCCAACAAAAAGCCCAAGAACCCAAACCCTCTGACCTTTTAAACAATAAACCACGCAGTTGGATTATTGTCACAGATGAAGCTGGTTACTCTGTCAATCTAGCGGATGAGTTAACAAAAAACTTACAAATTAACCGTGATATCGTTATACAAACTCAAATCGAAGATATCAAGCAATTTCAAGCATTGTTACTTGAAACCACAACCCATTACGGCGAGCTTGATGGCATTATTTTTTTAGCAGGTCTGACATCACCCTCAAGCAATATAACAATTGAGTTAATATTTGAAGAACAAGTCAATCGATGTAATCAAGCGGCTATTATTTTACAAGCCTGTGAAAAAACGCATACCAATACAAACTGTTGGCTTGTAACAAGAAATGCAGTTAGTCATCTTCTAAAAAAACCAACCAATAAAGACGCGAACATAATCAATGGTGATGCCGCCTTATGGGGGTTTGGTCGTACCATGCTAAATGAAACATCTAATTTAACAGTACATTTAGTTGACCTTGAAAGTCCACTACTAATGGAAAACGTAATCACCGCTTTAGAACATGAATTAAACAACCCAGATAAAGAACAAGAAATAATTATAAGTTCTACTGGTGCTCGTTATGCACCTCGCTTACATCTAGATACTAATCAAAACGCAAATGACGATAAAAAAATTGAAAATCCAGTCCTAAAACTTGGATTTCAATTTCCAGGTCAATTACGAAACCTTCGGTGGGAGGCGCAGTATCCAAACCAACCTAATCAAGATGAGGTTGAAATTGACGTACATGCCAGTGGCCTAAACTTTCGCGACATCATGTATACACTAGGACTTCTATCCGATGAAGCCGTCGAAAATGGTTTCTCAGGTCCAACACTTGGTCTTGAGTTTTCAGGATGTATTCGCAGCGTTGGGAGCAATATTAAAGATTTTTCAGTGGGAGACAAAGTCTTAGGTTTTGCATCATCCAGCTTTAGTAATCGTATAATTTCTCAAGCTAATACCATTACGCATATTCCAGGAAATATTTCGTATGAAGCCGCTGCAACTATCCCAAGTACTTTCTTTACTGTTTACTATTCACTCCACCATCTAGCCAGCTTACAACCCGGTGAAAAAGTCCTCATTCATGGCGCAACAGGTGGTGTAGGGCTAGCCGCGATACAAATTGCCAAATGGATAGGTGCAGAAATATATGCAACGGTAGGCTCAGCAGAAAAGCGGGATTTCCTAAAACTTCTCGGAATTAATCATATCTATGATTCTCGATCACTTAGTTTCGCCGATGAAATAATGGCACAAACACAAGGCACAGGCATTGATGTGGTGCTTAACTCACTAGCAGGCGAGGCCATTAATAGAAACTTTCAAGTTCTTAAGCCCTTTGGCCGCTTTCTTGAACTAGGTAAGCGAGATTTTTACGAAAATACAAAAATAGGCTTACGACCTTTTAGAAATAATATTAGTTACTTTGGGATAGATGCAGATCAACTGCTAAAAGTTCAATCTGAACTGACTAAAAAACTCTACATCGAAATGATGAGTCTATTTTCAGAAGGTATTCTCCACCCATTACCTTACCTATCATTTGAAGCTGATGACATTATTAACGCGTTTAGATACATGCAACAATCTCGTCATATCGGCAAAATTGTAATTACCTATCGCAACGGAATTAATAAAATTCATTACCCTAAAACAGAAACTCCAGCATCTTTAACGCTCGCTGCAAACAATACCTATATTGTCACTGGCGGATTAAGTGGGTTTGGTCTTAAAACAGCCGAATGGCTGGCTGATAAAGGTGCCCGCCACCTTGTCCTAATAAGTAGAAGTGGCGCAAATAATGAAGAAGCCAAATCAGTCATTGAACAATTAAAAATACGCCATGTGCAAGTACATGTCGCACAGTGTGACATTACCGATAAATGGGCTATTTCAACTTTATTAGCAGAAATAACTTCAGAAATGCCGCCACTTAAAGGCATTGTGCATTCCGCAGCTGTGATAGAAGACAGTCTCATTTTAAACACCGACGCAGAAAAAATAAAAAAAGTATTGGCACCCAAAGTATTAGGCGCTTATTATCTACACGAGTTGACCATCGACATACCTCTAGATTTCTTTATTTTGTTTTCATCAGCCACTACTTTATTCGGCAATCCTGGTCAAAGCAGCTATGTTTCGGCTAACACATGCTTAGAATCATTAGCAGAACAACGCCGAGTTAATGGGCTACCAGCAACCTGTGTTGCTTGGGGTGCTATTGATGATGTTGGCTTTTTAGCCCGTAACAAAAACATAAAAGCCGCATTATTAAACAGAATGGGGGGATCCGCACTTAACTCAACAATCGCTCTAAATATTCTTGAAAATTTATTAATCAAAAACAAATCAAATATAGGCATACTAGAACTTAATTGGCA
>CAIQNQ010000085.1 GCA_903873165.1 uncultured Methylococcaceae bacterium
AATTAACTATGCCACCGACCAGACAAATTTAGCAGCCGCCGAAAAAAATGGGTGGATTATTGAAAAGAAAACAGTAGGGGCAACGCCGGCTTATGAACCTTTATTATCTGCCGATTTGGCGTTAAGCGTTGGCACGGGTTATTGGATAAAAAGTTATCAAGCGCCTACTAATGGCTTGCTATCCATGGATGGTACAGCAACCCCAACGGATGTCAGTCAAGCTGAAGGTTGTTACTCAGTAAATGGTTGTAAAGCCATCACGGTTACTACTTATAAAGCGACTTATAACCGTTATAACTTAGTCGGTAATCCGTTCCCTTATGCTATTGATTGGACAAAAGTCCGAGTTCGGGTGGACGGTAGTCCGACGACGTATACGCCAGCGCAAGCGGCCGGTGTTGCGGTAGGAGATCCGCTCAATCGTGCTACGCCCGTCATTAGTAATGTCGTTAATATCTGGAACGCAACCAGTACGGGTTATGATGTTTTTACTGATGTAGCCCCCTATCCCAGTACACCTAATTTGCAATACTTTAAATCATTTTGGGTGAATGTGTTACCGGGTGCCTTTGGGCATACAGTTGAGTTATTGATTCCAGCTGAGCAATCGACCTTAAGTTTAAATACCACAGTTGCTCCTGTAAGCACTGGCTCTATCGAGCAGGTTGCAAAACTGGACTTACCTTGGTATTTGGCTTGGTTAGATGTGGTGGTGTCACCTGCTTATGCTGCGCCTGCGGTTAGTAATCATGTTAAACCACAAATGTTGGCCAATGCTAATGATTGGTATATTCGCCTAAAAGTGGATAACCCAGTCACCGGCTGGAGCGATCATAACTCGCTATTAGGTGAGTTAATGGATGCCAACATCGGCTTCGATCCACATGATGTGCAAGAAATGGCACCTTATGCCGCACCTTACTTAACATTGGTGTTTCCGAAGCCAGAATGGGATGTTAACGCCGGTGATTACGCCAGTGATTTTCATCGTTTTAACCTAAAAGTCCAAACTTGGAACTTTGAAGTCCGTGCTAAACCCATTGGCAGCAAAGTGTTTTTAAGTTGGGAGGGCAGTCCTGCGTTGTTAAAACGCTCACGATTGATTGAAATAGCTACGGGTAAGATCATCTTGCCTAGCGATCCGCGTTGGAAGGCAAAAGGCTATCCTATTAAGCTGACAAATGCGGTACAAAAATATACTTGGAAAGTGTTGACCCCTTAATTAAGTGAGACTTGAACTATGACTAATAAAGAAATAAGTACCGAATCGACAACAAAGCAACCGACGACTGAAACCATCGACAATAGTCGGCGGAACGTGACTAAAATCGCTCTATGGACGCCACCGGTGATGATGACTTTGATGTTGTCGAAACGGGCATCAGCAAATTCAACGGTAACCGAAGTAACCCCAGATGCGCCACCTCGTTGGGGCGGGTATTAAACTTTGACATGCTATTAGAAACACCGTTAGGCAGTAGTCATCTATTGGCACAGCTTGGCGGTGACCGCTTGTTTATGTTGAATGCCAGTGCTGCTGAGCTGTGGTATTGCTTTCAGATGAGTACAGATGCACAGGTTGAACGACCGTTAGTGCAAAAGTTGATGGTCGAATATGGCTTATCTGAGGCGGACGCCAATGAGCAAGTTACTAGCATGTTAACGCATTGGCACCAAAGTGGTTTGTTGCATGATGGTAGTCTAAATTCCGTGAGTGATTGGGTTATCCTCCCACCATTTTTGGAGACGCCGGTGTCAATAACCTTCATCGTTCAGATGGCGGGTTTAGATTTTGGAATGTGGATTGATGATCAGCAACTGACAGAGCCATTGCGGGTGTTGTTAAGTTCTATGCTGCGTGATGGTTCCCCGCGATTGGCGCATCAATTGGCTTTAACTGGCTTTGCCAGCCAATGGCAGTTGTATGTTAATGGTGAACTGTCATCAACAGGGCAGGGTTTGGATAATGCTTTGACCTGTGTATTGCATACCTTAATTGATTTAGCCTGTCAGGCCGAAGATCGCCTGTTAGTGGTACATGGTGCGGGTGTTAAACTTGCTGATGACCGAGGTTTGTTGTTAATTGCCCCCGGTGGTTCGGGTAAAACTACTTTGGCGACAGCATTGAATGCGCAAGGGTTTAGTTTACTAAGTGATGATGTGGTGCCAGTGACTCTTGAGGGTAAGTTATTAGGCTTGGGCACGCCGATCTGTCTTAAATCGGGTAGTTGGGAGGTGTTGGCTAAGCTTCGCCCTGACATCATGAGTACGTCAAAAATGGCACGTTTTGATCAAAGTGTTCGATATTTACCGCCACTTGGACAACCTTGTACTGAACCTTTAGCCTTAGGTATGTTGATATTTCCCCGCTATCAACCTGATAGTCTGCCGCAATGTAATGCGCTAAGCCCAGAAGTTGCCTTACAGCACATTATTGAAGCTGAAGCTGTCTTACGTAACCTAAGTCAAGTCAAATTGGATGCTTTAGCGACTTGGGTGAGTTCGGTACCTGCCTATGCCATCAGTTATCCTGATCTTAATAGCGCTTTAAAATTAGTGCGGTTGCTCATCGATAAGCTACCCTCCTCAGCCAAACCGTGAGAATCTTAACTCGCTTATCGGCTGTATTAAGTCGGCAGTCTGCTCAGCAACGCGCAATTCATTTGGCTTTATTAGGGGAATGTTTGGCAGTGGGGGATACCTACGCGGATGATCTACCTGCCAGACTTAAGTCAGAAACCCTCGATTGGCAAGGCCTGTGTTGGTTGGCGGGTTCTGGTTTGGTGACGCCCGCCTTAGCCGGTGCTTTGCAACGTAAAGGCTTGTTCACGCTATTACCTGAAGACGTGCAAGAGGTTTTGTCTACGATACAAAGTCTTAATCGAGAACGTAATCAAATGTTAGGAGCGCAATTGATTAACATCAGCCAAGCCCTAAATCAGATCGGCATTCAGCCGGTGCTATTGAAAGGGGCGATTGCTTTAACGGCTAATCAATATCCAGGCGCAGAAGATCGAGTGATCGGTGATCTTGATTTATTAGTGCCTGATGAACATCATGAGGCCGCCACCGTCGCATTACTTCAAATCGGCTATCAAGTTCATGATAAGAACTCGCAATGGGTATTGCCGAGCCACTTAAAAAATCATCATCACGGTTTTCCAATGATGCATCAGAGTTTACCCGTTAAAGTAGAACTCCACCGCCGTATTCTGCATCACCAAGGTGATGATGCGTTGTTAAGTGAAGTTATGATAACTGAAGCTTATTTATTTGCAGAAAACGCTACCGTACAGATTCCTGATATGGCAACTCGAATATTGCATAATATGTTGCATTCCCAAATCAGCGATCATCAACGGGCCAAGAAAGTCATTAATCTTCGGCAACTGTTGGAGTTTTCAGCCTTAACTCAGCACTATCGTGAAACAAGTGCTTTATCCATTCCTGATTTGCTCAACAGACTCAGACCACCTCGTCGAGTTGTGCTGGTAGAATACTGGACGCAAGCCGCGTACTGGTTTAAAACGCCTTATCCAGATGATCTGCCGAGAGGGGTTTTTGAGGCGCAATATTTGTGGCTACTTAGAAAGGTGGCAACGCAACCGGGTTGGCATCGAGTCTTCGCTAGTCTTAACTGGCTGAGTATTTTACCTGGACGGCTACCCAATTTATTTAAAAAGCTATGGCTGATGCCGGGTTATTTTCCTGTTAAAGTTAAAGCCGTATTAAAAGGTCAATCAACATGATTTCTAAGAATTTACTGATAACATTATTGCTAGTGACGGGTATTAGTAGTGTCATATTAATAAACCGATTAATAGATGTTCCCGTATTGCAAACGACGGTTGCCATGGAAGAGCAGGGTACAAAGCAAATCCATTCACAAGCTATAAATCAAATTTATACTTCCTCTGAATATCGAGAGTTCATTGATGCTGAAACAGAAATAGATACGTCTAATAGGTTTGATAGCGTTATGCAGGATGAACCGTTACAAGAAACTGAAACGATAGAACTGATAAATAGCCCACAAACAACAGAACGCGTAGCAGTCATTGAGTCTTTAGGCGCCAATCCAAATCAAGCATCCGAGACATTACTTACACATCAATTAGTTACTGATTCAGAAGCGAGTGTACGCAATGCGGCTGCACGTAGCTTAGGAATCATAGATGCACCGACTGACGCAACGATTCAGGCTCTACTGGTGTAATTATTCACAGCCCTATAAGAATTTCCCCGACTTTTTTCATTACATGATAGACTTTTGCCATACAAACATCCCCTTAAGCAATGAAACTGAGCGATCACGATTTACGACAAATTGATGAAGAGAGAATCAAAACT